>CAKKOZ010000046.1:0-4285 GCA_919901335.1 Nitrospiria bacterium
TCAAGCAGCGTCACGGCGGCCGTGTTTCCGTCAATCTGAACCGGGACACCCAGCGGCAGCGTGACCTGCTCCCCGCCATGGCCTGCCGGAAATCCATACAGAATGGGCAAGGTCTGGTCCGCCAGCACATCGCAGATCACGTCTTCCAGGGTGTAGTTTGAATGATCCGGCGGATGACATCCGGGCATCGTCCCGAAAATCACGCCCCGGGCGTTTTTAAACTTGGACGCCGCCTTCAGTTGCGTCAGCATCCGGTCGATCCGGTACGGGGCCTCGTCCATATCCTCCAGCAGCAGGATGGCCCCATCGGTCTGAATCTCATAGGGCGTGCCCAGCGTGCTGCAGAGCATCGTCAGGCAGCCTCCGACCAGCGGCCCCCGGGCCTGACCGCCCCGCAGCCCCTTGACGCCGTCCACCGCAATCGGACCTTTCCCCTGAGCCTCCACCAGTATTTTCCGAAACCAGGTATCGGTCAGCAACGAAGGCTGCTTTCCGAAGTTCGGCGCCGCCATCGGTCCGTGGAAGGTCACCAGCCCGAAATGCTGACGAAGATGATTGAGCAGAAGGGTGACATCGCTGCTTCCGACCAGGATCTTCGGATGCTGTGCAATCGCGTCTTCATCCAGACAGGGAATGATTCTTGACGTCCCGTAACCGCCGCGCGCGCAGACAATGGCCGCAATCTCGGGATTCGAAAACATCCGGTTGAGATCCGCCGCGCGATCGCGATCCGACCCCGCCAGGTACCGCAACCGTTTTGCGACCGACTCGCCAAGGGCCACGCGGAAACCCATTCCTTTTAGACGATCCACCCCTTGCGCCAGCTCCGCCGGATCGACCAAACCGGCCGGCGCGATCACGCCGATGGTGTCTCCCATCCGAAGCGCTTCAGGCTTGATCATGGATGAACTCCCGATAGACAAGGTCGTGAATCAACGGACGGAACCTCCGGATCTTGATATTTCGGCGGGTGGGATGCACACGGTTCGTCAGCAACACGACCGACAGATCCTGTTCCGGATCGATCCAGAGCGACGTGCCGGTATACCCCAGATGGCCGAAGGAACGCGGTGAGAAAAACCGGCCGGAGGAGGACGGCTCTGACGGCGTGTCCCAGCCCAGGACCCAGCTAGAACCGGGAGTCGCCTGCCGCGTTACGAACGTTTCGACGACCTTTTTGGAAATAAGCGTGTCATCCCCGCGGAGTGACCCCAACATCATCTGTGCGAACCGGTTCAGATCCATCGCCGTGCCGAACAGACCGGCATGGCCGACCACACCGCCCATAACATACGCATTGTCGTCATGCACTTGCCCCGTCACGATTTTTCCCCGCCAATCGCTTCGCTCGGTGGCCGCGAACCGCCCGCGGCGTTTGGCACCGGTCTTGATATAAAAGGTCTGCTTCATCCCCAGCGGATGAAAGATCTCGTTTCGGCAGAAACGGTCCAGTGAAAGACCCCCGACACGCTCGATCAGCTCCCCCAGAAGGATGAACCCCGGATCGCTGTAGAGGCTCCGGGTCCCCGGCGGATAGACCAGCCGGCTGCGGTGGATCCGATCCAGCACAAACCGCTTCGCGGCCGGGCTTCCCACGAAACCACTTCGCCCCCGGCCCCGGGTGATCGCCTCTTTGTAGAACGGTTCCCAGGCCCGCAGGCCGGAGGAATGATTTAATAGATGCCGGACCGTCACCCGGTCCTTCTCCCCGCCCGAGAATTCCGGAATAAAACGGCTTACCGTATCCTCCAAGACCAAGGCCGACCGATCCATCAACCGCATGACGGCCGCGGTGGTCGCCACCGGCTTTGTGAGCGAGGCCAGATCGAAAATGGTGGAATGCGCCATCCGGATCTTTCGCGGCTTGAGGGCCGCAAAACCGACCGCTTCATGGAAACGAACCTCGCCGCAGCAGGACACAAGCAGAACCGCCCCCGGAAAGACCCCGTCTTTTACGGCTTGATTGAGCGCGATTAAGATCGCCCGGGAGGACATGGTCAGCCCGACAAGGCCTTCAAAAGTTTCCCGTGAATCCCGTCGAATCCGCCGCTCGACATCACACAGACCAGGTCGCCGGATCTCAGTTGCCGAGCGAGGGTGCGGACGATCTCATCTGCCGTTGGAATAAACGCGGCGTCTTTCCCGAGGGATTGAAGATCCTCCACCACCCGCTTAGGGTCCAGGCGCTGCTCGGCCGCAAGTTTCTCCGGCGCAAAAAGATCGGCAATCACAATCTGATCGGCCGAGTCGAAGGCCTGGGAGAACTCCTTTTGGAATATAGCCCTCCGGCTGGTCGCCGACCGCGGTTCAAACACGGCCCAGATTCGATGATGGGGATACCGTAACCGGAGCCCGGCCAGTGTTTCTCGGATGGCGGTCGGATGATGGGCGAAATCATCCATCACGATGACACCCTTCATCTCCCCCACAACCTCCTGACGCCGCTTGACGCCTTGGAAACTTTCGATCCCTTTTTTAATTGCGTCGACCGACAGGCCCAGTGTCGAGGCCAGACCGATCACACCGAGGGCGTTCATCAGGTTATGCCGGCCGACCATGGGACTTCGAAACGGACCCAGATCCCGCGCCCCGTCCACAACATGAAAGGAAACGCCCTCGGAATCAAATCGTACTCTCTCGGCATGCCACCGCGATGAGGAATCTAAACCATAAAGGAAAACCGGATAGGACAGATCGCGGATCACGTCTCTCACGTTGGGCTCGTCGTCGGCCGCAAAAAGAATACCGTCGGATGGGATCAAACGGACAAAGGCCCGAAAGGCCGCCTTGATCTCATCGAGGCTGTTGTAGATGTCGCCGTGATCAAATTCGATGCTGGTCAGGATTACGTCGTGGGGTTGGTAATGAAGAAATTTGGGGCCCTTGTCGAAGAAGGCCGTGTCGTACTCGTCTCCTTCCACGACGAAATAACGTCCCGTCCCGGGGCGGCTGTTTGCGTCAAAGTTTTTGACCCAGCCGCCGATCAGGAAACCGGGATCAAGTCCGGCGCATTCAAGCACCCAGGCCATCATAGCCGAGGTGGTGGTCTTGCCATGCGTTCCGGCCACCACAATCGGGATGCGGTCTTTCAAAAAAAATTCGGCGAGGGCTTGTGGAAACGACCGGTACGGAATGCCGCGCCCCAGAACGGCAAGGACTTCGGGATTGGTTTTTGAAACGGCATTGCCGATCACGACCAGATCGGGGCCGGGCTCGATATTTTCCGGGCGGAATCCGACTTGATACAAAATTTCCTGCCGCTCCAGCATCGTGCTCATGGGGGGATAGACATTGGCGTCCGACCCGGTTACGCGATAGCCGGCTGATTTAAGCATCCGGGCCAGCGCGGCCATCCCGGTCCCGCAGATCGCGATGAGATGGATATGACGATAAGGGGGCACCATGGGGTTCTGAGTCTAACACACCGTCCCAGAGGGTGCAACTCAACCCCCGCCGAGCCGGTGACGAAGATGAAACCGTCTAGCCATAGGTATGTTCATCTCTTTTGTCGAGCTTCAACAGGACCACTTTCTTGCGCGTATCATCAAGATCGTAGAAAACCCGGTAAGGCCCGATCCGGAGACGATGCTGAGCGATGAAACGGAAGACCACCACCTCTCCCTTTAATTTCTTGTAGGACTTGCCGGGTGGACGAAGGTTTTGGACCAGGGAACGGACGGCTTCAACAATGGCCGTCCGATAACCGGCGGGGATTCTCTTTAACGCTTTCTCAAACTCCTGCTCGACGCGCTCACCTGGAAAGACGATCTCATAGGCCACTTACAGACCCATCTTCCGGAAGAGCCTTTCGGCCGGCACCGCTTTGCCCTCGGCGTATTCCAACCGGGCCCGGGCGATCTCGTCCAAAAGCTTTTGATCCTTCAAGTCGTCCAGCCTCTCCAACAGCTCCAGCATCTCTTCATAGGGAACGAGGAAGGAAACAGGCTTGCCGTGGGAAAGAACCAACGAAGGTTTCTTCGACCGAATCAGGCGGGACAGCGTGGCTTGCGCCTCACGCACGTTGACCGGTTTGGACTGTCTTAGAAACGATATAGCCGTCATCCCGCACCTCGTTCCTTTGTATTTCAGATGTACGTACACTATCCGAAAGCCTGCAGCATGTCAAGCTTTCCATGGGCCAATGATCCCATCCGGCCGTGCGCCCCTACGGTCCATTGACCATTTTCCTAAAACCCGTTACAATGCCGTCTCAATTATCCTTTCTCAGCGCGGCCGTTTCCCCATGGACCAAATGAACCGAGCCGTTGGGAGGAGAGGGGCTTCT
>CAKKOZ010000046.1:4385-12778 GCA_919901335.1 Nitrospiria bacterium
CCGTGTGTGTTAAATCATAGCCATGACGCGATCATCTCAAGAGACCCAAGTCGAGGAACGTTCATGGACGCTGGATGAGGCGTTTGAATATTGCGACCGCCTCGCAGCGACGCATTACGAGAATTTCCCGGTCGGCTCGCGGTTCATCCCGAAAAAACTCCGGCCGTACGTCCACAGCATCTACGCCTTCGCGCGGATCGCGGACGACTTTGCGGACGAGCCCGACACCCTTGACAGCCTCCGTTTTGCACTGCTCGAAAACTGGGAAGGTCAACTCCTCCAGTGCATCTGGCGGACGCCGCAGCATCCTGTCTTCATCGCGCTGAAGGAAACGATTCACAAATTCGATCTGCCCGTCACGCTCTTTCAAGACCTCCTCACGGCCTTCAAGATGGACGTGACCACGAAGCGCCACGACCGGTTTGAGGATCTTCTAACCTATTGCCGCTACTCGGCCAACCCGGTCGGAAGACTGGTCCTGCTGCTGTTCGGATACCGCGACCCAGGACTCCACGCGCTCTCGGACTCGATCTGCTCCGCGCTTCAATTGACCAACTTCTGGCAGGACGTGGTGATCGATCAGCGAGACCGAATTTATCTTCCCCTTGAAGACATGGCGAAATTCAGGTATCGCGAGGAAGACTTAAAAGAGCACCGGTGCAACGAGGCCTTCCGCAATCTGATGCGGCATGAAATTACGCAGACACGGGAGTTGTTCCATCGCGGCCTTCCCCTCTGCGACAAGGTCGGCCGCGATCTTCGCTTCGAACTTCATCTCATCTGGAACGGCGGAATGACCCTCCTGGACCGGATTGAGAACGTGGATTATGATGTTTTCGTCCACCGCCCCACCCTCGGGTTAAAAGACAAAATCTCGATTCTGACGAAAGCGGCGATCGCACGGTACGGACGACGAGGGAAATCATAGACCATGCTGCTTCAACCGTCCCGGCCGACCCATCGGAACAGCAACTTCGCCTTCTCGTTTCTGTTCCTGCCCCGACCCCAGAGGGAAGCCATCCGACGGGTGTACGCCTTCTGCCGCGCGCTGGACGACGTTTCCGACGGCCCATTACGCCCGGATGAAAAAAAACGGCAGATGGAATTCTGGCGGAATGAGCTGGACCGTTGCTATGCCGGGGAGGCGCAGCATCCGATCACGGCCTCTCTTCAGGAGACCGTTCAGGAATTCCATCTCACCCGGACTCATTTTGAAGAGCTGTTGCAAGGCGTCGAGATGGATTTCACCCTCACCCGATACTCGAATTTCGTTCAACTTTCCCAGTATTGTTACCGCGTCGCGGGCGCCGTCGGGCTGACCTGCCTTGAGATCTTCGGCTGTCCAAACGAACGGGATTACGCCGTGGCGCTGGGCATCGCGTTTCAGCTCACGAATATCCTGAGGGACGTCAAGGACGACGCGCTTCGCGGACGAATCTATCTCCCCCAGGACGATCTCCTTCGTTTCGGTTATACCGAGGCCGAATTGATGGCCCAGACCTATAATGAACGGTTCGGAGAACTAATGCGGTTTGAGGCCGAACGCGCCAGCGACTATTTTCGGCGGGCGGCGGATCTGCTCAAGCCCGAACACCGCAAACAGCTCATCGCCTCCGAGATCATGGCCGCCACCTACTCGGAGCTCCTGAACCGGATCAAGGCCGTCCGGTATAACGTCTTTGAGCACCGCGTCCGCCTCTCCAAACCGCACCGGCTCGCACTGGCCCTCAAGACCGCGCTGATGAACCGGACCGGCATCGGTCGGGCGATCACGGCATGAAGCATGTTTTGATCATCGGCGGCGGCTTTGCCGGACTGTCGGCCGGCGTGGCCCTTGCGGATCGGGGCGCAAAGGTCACCGTGATTGAACAGCGGCGGATTCTGGGCGGCCGGGCCTATTCGGTCGAAGACGGGACCACGGGCGAGTTGATTGACAACGGACAGCACGCGCTGCTGGGCGCCTTTCATGAAACACAGACGTTTTTAAAGACGATCGGCACGGACGGTCTGATCCGGTATCAGGATCGTTTCAGAATGGTCCTGGTCGAGCCCGGAGGCGGCCGGATGACACTGACCGCCGCGCCGCTTCCCGCCCCCTTTCATCTGGCGGCCGGTGTAGCCCGCTGCCGCGGTCTCTCGGTCACGGACCGCCTTCATCTTCTCCGAGCCGGACTCTCAATCGCAACGACCCGATCGCTCCCGGACACGATGACCCTAAAAGAATGGATGGACTCCCTCGGCCAGCCGGAATCGCTCCGACAGCGATGGTGGTACCCCCTCTCGATCTCGGCCCTCAATGAACTGCCCCATCGTGCCTCGGCCGATCTGTTCCTGCGTGTTTTAAAGTTGGCTTACTTCGGATCGGTCCGGGACTCCTCGTTTGGAATCATGACGGTCGGATTGGGTGATCTCTACACCGAGCAGGCCCGGCAATTTATTGAAGCGCGCGGAGGGCGGATCCTGTACAACACGGCCGCATTTCAACTCACCTTCACCGGCCGACAGTTGAATGCCGTCGTGCTGCGAAACGGCGGAACGATTCAGGCCGATCACTGCATCAGCGCCGTTCCACACCATGTCTTGCGGAAATTATTGCCGCCGGAGATTATGAAACAAGGCGCGCCGTTCGAGGCGCTGACGCATCTGACTGAATCGCCGATGGTCTCGATCCATCTCTGGTTTGACCGGCCGGTCATGGACGAGGAATTCATCGGGTTGGTTGACTCCCCCATTCAGTGGGTCTTCGACAAATCCCGTCTCTGGAAAGGGGGAGAAACTCAGGCCGGGGCGTTGGCCTGCATTACAAGCGGGGCGTATGATCTGATTGATCGTTCCAAGGAAGACCTGATTGACATAGCCCACAAGGAGTTAGGCCGTTTCTTGCCGGACGTCCAAAAAGCCAAACCCATTCATTCCCGTTTAATCAAAGAACGTCTTGCGACCTACTCCTGCACGCCGGAAGCCGAACGCTGGCGTCCCACCCAGAAAACACCGTACGAGAATTTCTTCCTGGCCGGCGACTGGACCCGCACCGGACTCCCGGCCACTATTGAAAGCGCCGTCACCAGCGGGCATCGGTGCGCGGAGGCGATCCTGCGATCTCGGCAGGGGCAATCCTTGTGATCGCGCTTGTCCTATCCTGTGTGAATGCGGCTGCGGCACGGGCTCAGTAGAGCGGGGGCTGGGGCCCTGGCGTCATGCCGGACAGATCGGGATCCGAACCGTCCTCAGTGGGAAGCTCGGCCTCCTTGGCTTTTTTACGTTCTTCGCGCCGATGTATCTTTTCATTGCGATTTTCAACCTTGGCACGTTCACGGGATCGTTTCGTCGCTGTGGCCTTTTTATTAGCCGCCATATCGGTTCCTCCTGACTGTAACGGGGTCTTTAGTTACAGGCGCATCCTATCATACGGCCGGACAAAACGCAAATCGGTGTTCACCTTCAATCGTATCCGTATCGCTCCAATGTCTCCTCGTCAAACCCGAAGTAATGGGCGATTTCGTGAACGATCGTGATCTCGATCTCCCGGACCAGATCCTCCCGGTCTGGAAAATCCTCCTCAAGCGGTTTCTGGTAAAGGAAGATGACGTCGGGTGGAATTCCGGAATCATCCACCGACCGATCGGGGAGAGGGATCCCCTGATACAGACCGTAGAGGCCCTCTTCCGAATCGGCCTCCCCTTCTTCATCGTCCGCCTCAGGTCCCGGTCGATCTTTGACCACGATCGCAACGTTCTTCATCGCGGCTTGAAACTCGGCCGGGATGCGGTCCAATGCCTCGGCCACCCATGTCCCAAACGATTTTTTGTCCATCATTGAAGGAAGGAACGGAAACCCGCGGAATCCCGATGGACAACGTTATCGAACACGCAGAACGCGCGCGCCGCGCTTGTCAACACGGGAGATCGTGATCACGGAGGAAATCCCGTGCTGCTGAAAGATCTTTTGCATCGCCAGACCGATCTTTTTGGCGTGGCTTTTCCGGTCCGTCACGGCAAAAACGGACGCGCCCGCACCGCTGATCGAGGCGCCCAGCGCGCCGGCCTTGAGGGCCGCGGCCTTCACGTCATAGAATCCCGGGATGAGATGTGCCCGTGCGGGCTCGACGATCGCATCCTGAATCGCCAGACCGAACCGCCGTGCGTCCTTCTGGGCGACGGCCGCCACCATCGTTACGGTGAAGGCCATGTTGGACACCACCAGGCTCAACGGAACCTTGTCCGGAAGCACCGCCCGCGATATTTTGGTGAGCACGCTGTGATACGGCGTCACCACCACCACAATCAGGTCCGGGAGGGTGCCGATGGAGAAGGCCCGCCGCTGGGCCGCATGGCTGACGATGATTCCGCCGAACAGCGAGGCCGCGACGTTGTCGATAAAATTCCCCCCGCTAATGGAATGCTCGGCCGCGGCGCACGGCGGGATCAGCTCGTCCCGATCGAGTTTATTCCCGAACAGTGCGTTCACCGCGACGGCCGCCGCCACGGCGCTGGCCGCGCTGCCTCCCAAACCGGTTCCGGGAATGTTCTTCTGAATGGTCAGATCCACTCCCTGCCTGGCCTTGACCAGTTTCAAGACCTCCCGCGCCGCGATCCCGGCCGTATTCCGGTCGGCCTCAAGAGGGATCGTCCCGTCTCCGCCCTTGATCTCGCGGATCACCACGTCCCGTCCCCGGCTTTTCTCAGCCGTAACGGTGTCGCCCAATCCGGTGATGGCCATGCCCAAAACGTCAAATCCCGGGCCGATATTCCCGATGGATGCCGGAGCAAACGCCTTTGCCATTTTCATCTTGTCCGCCGATCTCTGTTGATGTTAGTTACCCGCCACCATCATTCGCGATAATTTCAATGTGGGCGACGCGACCGTGCCCCGAAACTCCAGATCGTTCCCGATCATTTCGATGTCCATCAGAATCTCTTTCAAATTGCCCGCGATCGTTACTTCCTCCACGGGATAGGTCCGCTCGCCGTTCTCGATCCAGAGCCCGACCGCGCCCCGCGAGTAATCGCCGGTGACGTGATTCACGCCGAATCCGATCATCTCCGTCACATACAGACCCCGTTTCACGGAGCGAATGATCTCCTCCGGGGAATGCGTCCCCGGCACAAGGTAGAAATTCGTGTGCGAAACGGAAGGGACGTCCCCGACGCTCCGGACCGCGTTGCCGGTGGATTTCAGTCCTAATTTCCGGGCGGAATATGTGTCCAGCAAATAGCTTTCCAGTATCCCTTTCGCGATCACGGTCGTCTTCCGCGTCGCCAGTCCTTCCCCGTCAAACGGCCGGGAGCCCAGCGCGGACGGAATCAGACCGTGATCCAAAACCGTCACGGAAGAAGCCGCCACCGATTGGCCCAGCTTCCCGGCCAGAAACGAGGCTCCTTTATAAACAGCATATCCCGACACGCAGGCGCTGATGCTGCCGATCAGTTCGGCCGCCGTTTCGGGATCAAAGATCACCGGCACCTCGCACGTCGAAATCTTCCGGCCTCCCAGCCTTCGAAGCGCCCGCTGGGCGGCGGCGCGGCCGACCGAATCGGGAGAGGCCAGGTCCTTTACTTTTCGTTTGGCCGAATACCAGTAATCCCTCTGCATCAACCCGCCGGCCGAAGCGATGGGCGATACCGAAAGGGAGACCGAGCCGACCGGATAACGTCCGATGACGCCATGGGTGTTGGCATAAACCACACGACGGCCGGCATGGGACAGGTTCGCCCCCTCGGAATTGGTGATTCGCGCGTCATAGCCCAACGCCGCCGATTCGGCCTGTACGGCCATATGAATCTTGTCCTCCATCTTCCATTCATGAAGGGAGTCGTCGTACAGATCCAGGTCCGGTGAAACCAACGGGGCCGGGTCCGGAAGACCGGCATGGGGATCTTCGGCCGTGCACCGGGCCAGATAGCATGTATCCTCCACAAGCCGGTCCAGGGACTCGGCCGAAAAATCGGAGGTCGAACAGACCGCGGTGCGCTGTCCGGAAAAGAGCCTCAATCCCAACCGCTTCTCATGGGCGTTGCTCAGCTTGTCAACCGACTTGAGCCGCACCTGAACATCGAAGCTGTCGCCCTCGACGATCACGATATCTCCGGCCGAGGCCCCTTTGGACGTTGCCTTCTTCAAGAGTTCCGTTGCCAGATCTTCGTATTGAATCATTTCTATCCCTGCGTCCCGCCGACTGTGATGCCGTTGATTTTCAGTGTTGGAAGGCCGACGCCCACCGGCACGGACTGTCCGTCCTTGCCGCAGGTTCCAACCCCGGCGTCCAGTTGAAGATCGTTGCCGACCATCGTCACGCGTTTTAAAACATCCGGGCCGTTCCCGATCAGCGTCGCGCCTTTGACGGGCGCGGTTACTTTCCCGTCTTCGATCCGGTAGGCCTCGCTGGCCGAGAAGACGAACTTCCCGCTGGTGATGTCCACCTGCCCGCCCCCGAAGGATACGGCGTACAACCCATTTTTAACCGAACGAATGATTTCGTTTGGATCGGACTCCCCCGCCAGCATGAAGGTGTTCGTCATGCGCGGCATCGGGATATGCATGAAGCTTTCCCGTCGGCCGTTTCCGGTCGGGGCCATTCCCATCAGCTTTGCGTTCAGCTTATCTTGGAGATAACCCTTCAATATCCCTTTTTCGATCAGGACGGTCCGATGGGTGGGCGTTCCCTCATCGTCAACGTTTAAAGACCCTCGCCGGCCCGGAATCGTTCCGTCGTCTACAATCGTGCAGAGTTCGGAGGCCACCGATTTTCCAATCAGACCCGCGAAGGCCGAGGTCTGTTTCCGGTTGAAATCTCCTTCTAAGCCGTGGCCGATCGCTTCATGAAGCAGGATCCCCGGCCAGCCAGGGCCCAGGACGACATCCATCGTTCCGGCCGGCGCATCCACGGCCGAGAGATTTAAAATGGCCTGACGGGCGGCCTCTTGGGTGTAGTCTTCAAAACGGCGGTTCTCCAAAAAGAAAGAATACTCGACGCGGCCGCCTCCTCCGTAACTGCCGATCTGCCGGTTCCCGTTCTCCTCCGCGATACAGGTCACGTTGAGCCGGGAGAGCGGCTGGACATCGCCCACGATCAGGCCGTCGGAGGTCACGATCAGGATCACCTTGTGCTCGCTTGCGAAGGAGGCCATCACCTTTGTGATCCGCGGATCATAGCGGCGAGCCAGAATATCAATCTGATTTAACAGATCGATCTTCTCCTGAACCGAAATATCCGAAACCGGCGTTTTGACCGGATAGAGACCCGTCCCGACGGCGCCGCTTCGAACCGGCACCGGTTTTCCTACCGTCGAATCATCCGCGATATAGCGCGCCGTTCTCGCGGCCTCCGCCAGATTCTTAACCGTAATCTCGTCCGAATAGGCATACCCCGTCTTTTCTTCGGCCACGGCCCGGACCCCGACGCCCTGCCCGACTGATTTCACGGCCTTCTTCACCATGCCTTCTTCAAGGCTGACCGACTCATTCGTCCGGTACTCAAAATAAAGGTCGGCGTAATCAATCTGTTTTCCCAGCGCCTTGCCGACCGTCTGCTCCAATTCAAGCGCGTTCAGATTGAATTTTTTTAGGAAAAAGTCCTCGGCCTTTGCAAGCTCCTTGGCCACACTACGTCCTTTCCATCGCTTTCTATTGATTTAAGGGATGTTTACGACGGTATTATACGGGGAAACGATGCGACGGTCAATAAGAAATAAAGAGGAAACCGGGGTAAAACAACGAGCAGAGCATCATAACATATTGTTTTATTTAGTTTAATTTAAAATTTAACCACAAGACGTCGTCCAGAGATAGTCAGCCATTAAATCACCCTGTTAGTTTTGCTATTTCTTATTTTAATTCAGTCAGTTACGGTATTAGGGGCTTCCATCAAGAGCCGCTCGACCACCTCGCCCTTGACGATATGCCGGTCCATGATCTCATCCACATCTTCGAGCGTCCGGACGGTATACCAGACGCCGTCCGGATAGATCACGACCGACGGGCCGTTTGCGCAATGGTCCAGGCAGCCGGCCTTGTTGGCCCGGACGGTTTCTTTCAGCCCGCGTCGCTTCACCTCGGATGAGAAATGCTCCTGAATCTGTTTTGAGTTTTTCGCCGAGCAGGATCCCCTCGGATCGTCCGGCGTCCGCTCATTGATACAGACGAAGATATGCTTTTTGAAACCCGGCATCAGGCGTCTCCCGATAAATAAATCTCAAGATGACGCTCCACCGATCGGGCCAGCGCATCGAGATTGTATCCCCCTTCCAGACAGGACAGGACCCGTCCCTGACAATAAAGACGGGCCCAATCTTTAACCATCCGCGTCATCTCCCCGAAGCCCTCCTCGGTCACGCGCATGTTGGCCAGAGGATCATCCCGATGGGCGTCGAAGCCGGCCGAAATCAGGATGAAGT
>CAKKOZ010000047.1 GCA_919901335.1 Nitrospiria bacterium
GCCTCCCCCTCTCGCTCGCTTTGCTCTCGGGGTAGATCCCTACTGACAAAGCCGTGGTCTTTACTTAAATCGGTACGTGATTCTCCCCCGCGTCAGGTCATACGGCGAAAGCTCCACCGTCACCTTGTCCCCCGGAAGAATCTTTATGAAATGCATTCTCATCTTCCCGGAGATGTGCGCCAGAACACGATGTTTATTCTCCAGTTCGACCCGGAACATGGCATTGGGAAGCGTCTCCACAATCGTTCCTTGAACCTCAACGACATCTTCCTTCGACATGCCGAATCAAGCTCTCCCGTTGTTTGAGGTCAAGATCACCGGACCCGCTTCCGTAACGGCCACGGTGTGTTCAAAATGGGCCGAGAGGCTTCCGTCCTCCGTCACCGCCGTCCAATGATCGCCGAGGACGCGAACCCCGTCTTTCCCCATATTGACCATCGGCTCAATCGCCAGAACCATCCCGGCCCGGAGTCGAGGTCCCTGACCCGGTTTTCCGAAATTGGGCAGCTGGGGCTCCTCATGCAACGACTGCCCGATCCCGTGCCCCACAAAGTCCTTCACCACCGAATAGCCGGCCGCTTCGACATGCGTCTGAACGGCGTGAGAAACATCGGACAGACGATTCCCCGCCTTCATCTGCTCGATCCCCCGATAAAGCGACTCCTCCGTCACCCGGACCAGGTGTTGAACCTCCGGCCGGATGGCGCCGACCGCAACCGTGATGGCCGCATCGCCGTAGTAACCGTCCACGATCGCACCGAGATCCAATCCGATGATGTCCCCCTCCTGAAGCGTCCTCTTCGATGGAATGCCGTGCACAATCTCGTTGTTGACGGACGCACAAAGGGTTGCCGGAAATCCTCGATATCCTTTGAACGCCGGCAGCCCGCCCCGTTTCCGTATCCCCTCTTCGGCGATTCGATCCAAGTCCAGCGTGGTCACTCCGGGTTTAACCTGCGCCTTCAGTTCTTGCAATACCTCCGCCACGATCCGGCCCGCTCGTTCGATCTTACCCACTTCTTCGGGCGACTTCAAAATAATCATGGTTATTTTCCGACCGCGTCCGTCACTCGACGATAAACCACCTCCGGATTACCCGACCCGTCGATTCGGCTCAAGACCCCTTGATCCTCGTAAAAACGGATCAACGGAAGCGTTTGGGATTGATAAACCTCCAACCGTCTTCGGATGGTTTCCGGCTGATCGTCGCTCCGTTGAATCAGCTTCCCGCCGCACCCGTCGCACTGATCCGGCTTCTTTGCCGGATTAAACTCGACATGGTACACCGCCTGACAGTTCGGACAACTGCGTCGGCCCGAGAGCCGTCGGATCAATTCATCATCCGACAGCTCGAAATTCAGGACGCGGTCAATGCCCGATTGGTTCTGACCCAGCATCGCGGTCAGGGCCTGAGCCTGCGGCGCCGTTCTTGGAAAACCGTCCAGGATAAATCCATCCTTGCAATCGGACTCTTTTAATCGCTCCCGGATGATGCCGATGACGACGTCATCGGGAACCAGCTTGCCGCTGTCCATGAACGATTGGGCCTCAAGCCCCAGCGGTGTTTTTTTCTGAACCGCCTCGCGAAGAATATCGCCCGTTGAGACCTTCGGGATTCTAAACTTGGCCGATAATCGCTGTGCCTGCGTTCCCTTCCCGACGCCCGGAGGGCCCAAAAAGATCAACCGCATAACGCGACCGAGATCAGCTCGTCCTCCCTTTCAAGCGGCCTTTCGATAAAAACCCTTCATAATGCCGCGTCAGCATATGGGATTCGATCTGCTGGGCGGTATCCAGACCAACGCCGATCACGATCAGAAGCGACGTTCCGCCGAAGAAAAACGGCACCCCCATCTTGTAAATCAAGATTTCCGGAATCACACAGACCACCGCCAGATAGAGCGCGCCCACAAATGTGACGCGGGTCAGCACTTGGTAAATATAGTCCGACGTCCTCTGACCCGGCCGGATTCCAGGGATAAAACCGCCGTACTTTTTCATGTTGTCGGCCATGTCCACCGGATTCAAGACCACCGCCGTATAAAAGAAACAGAAAAAAACGATCATCCCCACGTACAGCATTGTATAAAGCACCGATCCCGGGGCGAGCTGTCGGGAAATATCCTGGACCCAGGGGACCTGAATAAATCCGGTGATCGTCGCTGGAAAGGCGATGATCGAGGACGCAAAAATGGGTGGGATCACGCCCGCCGTATTGATCTTGAGCGGAATATGCGTGCTCTGTCCTCCATAGACGCGCCGGCCCACCACCCGTTTGGCATATTGGACCGGGATCTTTCGCCGGGCGCTTTCCAGAAACACAATCGCCGATACGACCACGACCATCAAAACCGCCAGAAGGATCAGGAAGAACAGGTTCAACTGCCCCGTTTCGTACAAACGATAGGTGTTGATGACGGCCGACGGCATTGCGGCCACGATTCCCGCGAAGATAATCAGCGAAATGCCGTTTCCGATTCCTCTCTCCGTGATCTGCTCTCCAAGCCACATTAAAAATGCCGTCCCGGCCGTGAGCGTGATCATGGTCATGATGCGAAACGCTGCGCCCGGATGCTGGACAAAAGCCCCCTCGTTCATCCCCTCCAGCCCGACCGAGATGCCGAACGACTGGATGAGCGCGATAAGGATCGTGCTGTAGCGGGTGTACTGGATGATTTTCTTGCGCCCGCGCTCGCCTTCTTTCGCCAGTTTAGTCAGGGCCGGGATCACAACCGTCAACAACTGGAGAATGATGGAGGCGCTGATATACGGCATGATGCCCAGCGCAAATATCGTCAGTCGGGACAGCGCCCCCCCGGAGAAGATGTCTAAAAATCCGAGCAGCGCCCCACCCTGCGCCTTCAGAAAATCACTCAGGGCCTCATTATTGATCCCCGGGGTCGGGATATGCGCGCCGATTCGATAGACGGCCAGCATCCCCAAGGTAAACAGGATTCGATGACGCAGCTCCGGAATATGGAAAATGTTCTGAAGATTGGTAACAAAACGCTCAAGCACCTTCGCCGCCCCTTACAACCTATTTGGTCTTAACAAAGATTTTCGATTTGACAAAAGCCGCTTTGATCCACTCGGCTTTTCCACCCGCCTTCTGGATCTTTTCCATCGCGGAGCGGCTAAATTGATGCGCTTGGATCATCAGCGGCTTGCTCAAATCTCCCTCGCCCAAGATCTTGACGGCAGCGGCGGACTTGCGGACCAAGCCGGCCGCTTTCATCTGCTCCGGCGTCACGGTTGATTTCGCCTCAAACCGGTTCAGGTTTTGCAGGTTTACAACCGCGGGGCCGTCCGGGAAATGACTCGTAAAGCCGCGCTTGGGAACTCGCCGGATCAGAGGCATCTGGCCTCCTTCAAACCCAGGCCCTTTTCCTCCTCCGCCGCTTCTCGAAAGACCGCCCTTATGTCCCTTGGTGGATGTCTTTCCGTGCCCCGACCCGATCCCTCTGCCGATCCGTTTCTCTTTCTTCCGGGACCCTGCTTTCGGCCGCAATTCGTTCAGCCTCATTCAGACACCTCTTTCACATCCAGCAGATGATTAATCTTGGCGATCATCCCGCGGATCTGCGGCGTATCCGATCGGACCACGGTGTGACGAATCCGTCGCAACCCCAGCGATTGGACCACCAACCTCTTTGCGGGAGGATATCCGATGACGCTTTTAAGCAATGTAATGGCTAGGTTACGCGGCCGGTTTGCCGACATAATTTACCTCTTCTGAAATTTCCTGACGGCGCATTTTATGGATCTCGTCCGGTGAACGGAGCTCCTGAAGACCGCTGAGCGTGGCCCGGACGACGTTATTCGGATTGCCGCTGCCCAGAGACTTGCTGATGATGTTTTGAATTCCGCAGACCTCCATCACGGCCCGGACGGCTCCGCCCGCGATCACGCCGACTCCTTCCGCCGCGGGCTTTAACAGAACCTCTTCGGCGCCGTAGTGACCGGTCACGACAAAGGGAATCGTGCCATTCTTCAACGGAACCCTGATTAAATCTTTCTTGGCGCGTTCGATGGCTTTCCGTATGGCATCCGGAACTTCCGCCGCCTTACCATTGCCCATTCCCACCCAGCCGTGCCCATCGCCGACGACGACCAGCGCGCTGAAACTAAACCGCTTGCCGCCCTTAACCACCTTGGCGACACGGTTGATAAAGACCACCTTATCTTTCAGCGTCAGTTCATTCGGATTGACTTTCAATGGAGCCTCCCCTGCTCTTAAAAAATGAGACCGACTTGGCGCGCCGCATCCGCCAACGATTTGACACGGCCGTGAAATAAGTAGCCGCCCCGATCAAATACAACGGTCTTGATGTTTTTCGCCATGGCACGCTTGGCGATCAGCTGCCCGACCGCTTCGGCGGCCTTTCGATTATTTCCGCGTTGAACGCTCTTTTTGCATTCTTCATCAAGCGTCGACGCGGCAACCAGAGTTTTCCCCGCTGAATCATCAACGATCTGGGCATAGATATGCAGATTGCTCCGAAACACCACAAGCCGCGGACGCTGCCCTGTGCCGAACACGGTTTTGCGCACCCGTTGGTGGCGGCGTATTCTTGATTCGACTTTTAATTGAATGTTCAGCATGATTCTACGCTCCGCTTAGCCTATCGCTTACTTGCTCGTTTTTCCTTCCTTGCGCTCAATCACCTCACCTGCATATTTAATCCCTTTCCCCTTGTAAGGTTCCGGGGGTTTCAAATCACGAATTTGGGCCGCCACCTGACCTACCCAGTACTTATCCGCGCCCTTGATCGTGACCATCGTCTGCTTATCCACGCTGGCCTCGATCCCGGTCGGAAGAGCAAAGACGGTGGGGTGGGAGAACCCCAAGGCAAAACTCAGGTTGCGTCCCTGAAGCTGGGCGCGGAAACCGACGCCGATGATCTCGAGCGTTTTTTGATAGCCCTGAGAAACACCAACGACCATGTTGTTCAGGTCACTGCGGAGAAGACCATGCTTGGCCCGGTGAATGCGGTCATCGCTCTGTCGAGTAAGAACCACGTGACCGTTTTCAATCTTGACGGCGATGCCGTTCTCCAACGAGCGGGTCAATTCTCCCTTGGGTCCTTTAACGCGCACCCCGTTTCCCTCAACGTTGACCTGCACGCCGGACGGGATCAGGATCGGTTTCTTGCCAACACGTGACATAGACGTTGTTCCTTTTTATCGGGGGGGGCCGATTAAGCCGGTTGCTCCCTAACTAATCACCAAATATAGCAGATGACTTCGCCGCCCATTTGACGCTTCCGCGACTCCTGATCGGTCATCATGCCTTGCGGGGTGGACACAACGGCCATCCCCAGTCCGCCGCGCACTCTTGGAATTCGATCCTTGGCGACATAGACCCGCCGGCCCGGCCGACTGACCCTCCGCATCCCATTGATGAGCGGCTGTTCATTCACATATTTCAGCTTGATCCGAAGCACCGGGTGACCGCCTTCCGCCACCGTTTCGACGCTCCGGATAAAACCCTCTTCCTTGAAGATTCGCACAATCGCTTGCTTGACCTTGGATGCAGGGACATCCACATGATCATATTTACGCAGGATCGCGTTGCGCATCCGGTTCAACATATCGGATATGGGATCGGTCATCATAAATGAAGAACTCCTTTTACCAACTGGACTTGATCACGCCGGGAATATCCCCGCGGAGGCTCAGGTTACGGAAGCAAATACGGCACATGCGAAATTTCCTTAGAAATCCGCGGGAGCGGCCGCAGAGCGGGCAGCGGTTGTATTTCTGGACCTTGAATTTCGGTTCGGCCTGCGCTTTCAGAATTAATGCTTTTTTTGCCACTCCCCACTCCCCGTTCTAATTTAAGTTTGAAAAGGCATTCCCAAGAGTCCTAACAGCGCCTTGCCTTCATCATTGGATCGTGCCGTCGTCGCTATGGTGATATCCATTCCGTGTGTCGTCGACACTTCATCATACTTGATCTCGGGAAAGAGGAGCTGCTCCTTCAGGCCCATGCTGTAATTCCCTCGACCATCGAACGATTTCGGCGAGACCCCTCTAAAATCGCGAATCCGGGGAAGCGCCACATTGAAGAAGCGATCCAAAAACTCATACATCCGCTCTCCGCGCAGCGTCACCTTGCAGCCGATCGCCATTCCCTGTCTCAGCTTGAATCCGGAAATGGATTTTTTGGCCCGCGTCACCACCGGTTTCTGGCCTGTGATGAGCGTCATTTCATTGACGGCCGACTCCAGGAGCTTTGCATTCTGGATGGCTTCTCCCATCCCGACATTGAGCACGACCTTCTCCAGGCGCGGCACCTGCATCGAATTCTTATAGGCAAACTGCTTCATCAGCGCGGGAACGACCGTCTGCCGGTAACGCTCCTTCAGACGAGGCGGATAGACCTCCTGCCGGGCCGGGCTGGCCTTGACCTCCTCCTTGCCCTCGGGCTTGACTCCCTTTTGCTTTACCGCCTTCGTCTTCTTTTCTTTGGCGCCTGCCATGTCGTCCTCCGATACTCCAATATCGACCCGCTATCCCCGATCAATGATCTCGTTACATTTTTTGCAGTAACGCAATTTCTCGCCGTCCTCCATCCGTCGGATCCCGGCCCGCGAAGATTTCCCGCAACTCTTGCAGACGATCATCACGTTCGACACATGAACCGACGCCTCCCTCTCGATAATGCCGCCCTGCCGGTGTGTCTGGCTCGGTTTCATATGCCGTTTGATGATGTTCAATTTTTCAACAAAAACCCGTTGTTTCGAACGGTCCACTTCCAGGACCTTGCCGGTCTTTCCTTTATCCTTGCCGGTCGTGATCTTCACGATATCGCCCTTTCGGACCCTGAATTTCGGAACGATGGCTTTCGATTCGCTCATAACGGCTCCCACGATTTACAGCACCTCCGGTGCCAGAGAAATAATCTTCATGAACTTTTTCCCTCGGAGTTCCCGTGCGACCGGGCCGAAGATACGCGTTCCGATGGGTTCGCCCTGGGCGTTGATCAAGACCGCGGCGTTTCGATCAAACCGGATGTAGGAACCGTCCTCCCGCCGAATCTCTTTGGCCGTTCGGACGACCACGGCTTTTGCCACATCCCCCTTTTTGACTGAAGCCAGCGGGATGGCCTCTTTGATGGCCACGGTAATCACATCACCGACGGTCGCGTACCGTCTCCCCGAACCGCCCATGACATGAAAGCACATGACTTTCTTTGCCCCGGAATTATCCGCCACGTCCAATATCGTATAATCTTGAATCATCTCACTACCTCATGGATGGGTGCCGGGGACCGATTTCAAATCCGCCCTCTCCCGGTTTTACGATAGCGCCGCGGGATTCTGAATCTCGGAAGGAGACCCCCCCCGGTACCGTTGAACAATCTCAATGACCCGCCAATGCTTCTCTTTGCTGATCGGCCGGCTTTCCAAAATTCTCACCCTGTCGCCCACCTTGCACTCGTTTTGTTCGTCGTGCGCTTTGAGCTTTGTGGTTTTTCGAACGACCTTCTTATAGGTCGGATGAAGGAACACGCGCTCGATGATTACCACCACCGTCTTGTTCATCCGATGGCTGAGCACCTCCCCGATAAACGTCCTCCGCCGTTTCCTGATGCCTGCTTCTGCCGACATGGTTTAATGTCCTTTCATGAAGATGCTGTTTGGGCCGCTGCACCGGATTGCTTTTCACAAACCACGGTCTTGATCCGCGCAATTTCGCGGCGAGCGCTTTTGATCCTTTGCGGATTCTCGATCCGGCCGCTCAACAACCGGCAGCGGAGATTAAACAACTCCTTCCGGAGCTCCTTTTCCTTCAGGACCATTTCGTCCATCGTCAGATTCCGTATCTCCTCGAGTTCCATCAGTATTTTCCTCGTGAAACCACTTGAGTGGCCACCGGAAGTTTGTACGCGGCCAGCCGAAAAGCCTTTTGGGCCACTTCCTTGGTGACACCGTCCATCTCGTAGATGATCCGGCCGGGTCGAACGGAAGCCACCCACAACTCCGGATTCCCTTTTCCTTTTCCCATCCGCGTCTCGGCCGGTTTTTTCGTGATCGGTTTATCCGGAAATACCCGGGTCCAAATTTTTCCGCCCCGCTTGATAAATCGGGTCATCGCGATACGCGCCGCCTCCAACTGGCGGGCGGTGATCCAGGCCGGTTCAAGAACCTTGAGTCCGAACTCGCCGAACGACAGCTCCGAACCCCGATAAGCCTTGCCGAACCGTCTGCCCTTGTGCATCTTTCTGAACTTAACCTTCTTAGGACTCAGCATTATCGTCGCTCCGCGGACAGATCCAACCGACCTTCCTGTTTCTCGGGCAGGGCCGGCAGCACATCACCCTTATAGATCAAGACCTTCACTCCGATCCGCCCGAAGGTCGTCTTGGCTTCGGCCAGTCCGTAATCAATATCGGCCCTCAAGGTGTGTAGAGGCACACGACCTTCGCGATACCATTCCGTCCGGGCGATTTCGGATCCGCCCAGCCGCCCTGCACAGGTGATCTTGATCCCCTGGGCACCCAACCGCAACGCGGCCTGGACGCTTTTTTTCATGGCCCGTCGGAAAGCAATCCGCTTCTCCAATTGAACGGCGATATTTTCAGCCACCAGTTGAGCGTCCACCTCGGGCTTTCGGATCTCTTTGATGTTGATATAGATCTGGCGCCCCGTCTTGGATTCCAATTCAGATTT
Organism: Nitrospiria bacterium; assembly: GCA_919901335.1. Taxonomy (GTDB): domain Bacteria; phylum Nitrospirota; class Nitrospiria; order JACQBZ01; family JACQBZ01; genus JACQFA01. The sequence goes on from CAKKOZ010000047.1 coordinate 8,676, forward strand.
CAATTTATCCACCTCGGCCCCTTTTCGCCCGATAATGATCCCGGGGCGCGCCGTATGGATATTGATCTTGACCTGATTGCCGGAACGCTCAATCTCAATCTTGGACGTTCCAGCATGAGCCAGTTTTTCCTTTACCATTTTTCGCATCTTAAGATCCTCATGCAGCAGCTGGGCGTAATCCTTATCGGCATACCAACGCGAATTCCATGTTTTGGTATAACCAAGACGAAACCCGATCGGGTGAACCTTTTGTCCCACGTCTTTCCTCTCGCTATTTCGTTAAAGATGGTTTCTCGGTTTTTGCCGATGCAACCGCTATTTTAGGCTTGCCGCCTGTTTTCGGCGCGACCACCACCGTGATGTGACTGGTCCGCTTCTTGATCGGGTTGGCCCGGCCCATCGAGCGAGCGTGCGAGCGCTTCAGAACCGGACCGCCATCCACATACACCCGGGTCACCCAAAGATCGTCCGGATCGCCGATCTCCAGATTTTCCGCATTGGCCACGGCCGACTTGAGGACTTTCTCGACCACCCTCGAGGCCGACCTTGGAGTGAACTTCAAGATGTTAAGCGCCTCGGCCACCTGATGTCCGCGAATCAGATCAACGACCAACCGGGCCTTGCGCGGCGCCACTCTCACAAATCTTAAAATCGCTTTTGCTTCCGCTGCCATAAATTATTCCCAATCTTCTATTGTAGGGGCTCGCGTCGCCCCCTCCACACATCGGCTGCAAACCGCCGAGTGCAGGCCGGTCAAAGCCGGGCGGGACCGCATTATTTCAGCGCCGTCGTCTTTTCCGTCCTCGCCTGTCCGTGCCCTTTAAAGAAGCGCGTTGGAGAAAACTCGCCTAGTTTATGGCCGACCATGTTTTCCGTAATATAAACCGGGATAAATTTTTTTCCGTTGTGAACCGCCAGCGTGTGACCGATCATTTCCGGAATGATGGTCGATCGCCGGGCCCAGGTCTTGATTATCTTTTTATCGTTGGCCTCATTTAAGACCCCGATTTTTTCCATCAACTTTGCATCAATGAAAGGCCCCTTCTTAACAGACCGCGGCACCGATTCCCTCCTTTAATTTCTTCGTTTGATAATAAACTGACTGGTATCTTTTCGTTTACGCGTTTTATACCCTTTGGTGGGCATCCCCCAGGGTGAAACGGGATGAGGGTTTCCCTGTCCCGATTTCCCTTCACCGCCTCCATGCGGGTGATCCACCGGATTCATCGCCAATCCACGGACAATCGGTCGCCGCCCCATCCAGCGCGCCCGCCCGGCCTTCCCGATCGAGATATTCTCATGATCGAGATTTCCGACCTGTCCCACCGTGGCAAGGCAGCGCGCATGGATCTTCCGCAACTCCCCCGAGCCCAGCCGGATTTGAACATAGTCCGCTTCCCGACCCATGATCTGTGCAACAGCCCCGGCACTCCGGGCCAACTGCCCCCCCTTCCCGGGCTTCAGTTCCAGGTTGTGGACCTGGGTCCCCACGGGAATGAGCCCCAGAGGCAGGGCGTTTCCGGGCTTGATCTCGGCATCACCGCTTGATAGGACGGGGTCCCCCACGCCGATTCCCACGGGAGCGAGAATGTATCGTTTTTCACCGTCCGCATACTGGAGCAGTGCGATTCGCGAGGAGCGATTGGGATCATATTCGATCGCGATAACCTTCGCCGGAATATTAAATTTATCGCGTTTAAAATCAATGATCCGATAGGCCCGCTTATGACCGCCGCCGTGATGTCGGACGGTCATCTTTCCACAGTTGTTTCTTCCTCCGGACGGAACATTGCGCGTCACAAGGCGCTTCTCGGGCTTGTGTTTTGTAATTTCTTCAAAGGTATGACCGGTCATGGCCCGCCGTCCCGGAGAGGTCGGTTTATACTGTTTGATCGGCATAGATATTTACCGGATACTCCTCACTAAACTCCCTCGAACAATTCGAGTTTCTCGCCTTTTTTAAGGGTGAGAATCGCTTTTTTTAGATCGGATCGTTTCCCTTCATATCGGCCCAAACGCTTGCGCTTGCCCTTCGTATTGATGATATGGACCGAATCAATCTTGACTTTTAATATCTCTTCTGCCGCCTGTTTGATCCCGATCTTGTTGGCGTGCGGATTGACAAGAAAGCAGACCTTGTTCTGCTGCTCTTTGAGATGGGTCATCTTCTCGGTCAGAAGCGGACGAATCAGAATCTGGTGAGCGTCTTTGTTCATGCCCAAACCTCCTGTAGCTTGGATAGCGCTTCCTGCGGGATCAACACGCGCCGTGCACAGACCAGATCGTAAACGTTCAACCCGTGGACCGATAACATCTGGACCGATGGAATATTCCGAAGAGCACGACTCAACTTCTCATCCATCTCCAAGCCGACAATCACGGTTCGCTCGGTCGCCTCCAGCTTTTTCAGAATTTGGGCCATCTGTTTTGTTTTCGCTTCTCCCAACTCCATGCGGTCCACAACGAGGATAGATCCGTCCTTCACCTTGGCCGTCAGAACCCCTCGCAGGGCTGCACGATACTTTTTCCTGGGGAAGGCATATCCGTAGTCCCGAGGGGTCGGCCCGAAAGTCGTCCCGCCCCCCCGCCAAAGAGGGGACCGGTTGGAGCCGGCCCTGGCACGGCCCGTTCCTTTCTGGCGCCATGGCTTTTTCCCGCCACCCCGGACCATCCCGCGCGTCTTGGTCGCGGCTGTGCCCTGACGCATGCAGGCCTGTTGCATCACCACCGCTTCGTGAATCAGTGATGGATTGATCTCGGCCGCAAAAAGACGGTCATCCAGCTCAACGGTGCCGACCTTTTCCTTGCTTAAATTCACCACATCAACAGTCGGCATTTTCTTTCACTCTATTTGCGATTGGACCTTCGGATCAGCAGCAAGGCCCCTCGATAACCGGGAACAGCCCCTCTCACAAAGAGTAGGTTTTCGTCTTTCCGCACTTCGATCACCTCCAGGCCCAGGACCGTCACCTGCTCGGCTCCCATGTGCGCCGGAAGTCGCTTGTTTTTTCTGACGCGAGAAGGCCCGGAGCTGCTGCCGATCGAACCGGGCTCTCGGTGAAACATGGACCCGTGCGTTTCAGGCCCGCCCGCAAAATGATGCAGCTTTATAACGCCCGCAAAACCTTTCCCCTTTGAAATACCGGTGACATCAATACGCTCACCTTTCTGGAACTGATCCGCACCCACGACAGCGCCGATCTCCAGCGCCTTCAGGTCACCCTTTACTTCGCGCAGGTGTTTTGCAAAAGGAACATTGGCTTTCTTAAAATGCCCGCGCTCCGCCTGGTTCAGCTTCTTCTCGGCAATTTCCTGGAATGAAAGCTGGACCGCCTCGTATCCGTCCCGGTCCTTCATCTTCTTTTGCACAACCCGGCATGGGCCCGCCACGATCACAGTCACCGGAACGACCTTGCCGTTCTCGATATAAACCTGGCTCATTCCTAATTTTTGACCGATCAATCCTTGAACCAACATGGGATTCCGTATACTCTCTTAGGTTTTAATCTCAACGTCCACGCCGGCCGACAGGTTCAATTTCATCAAGGCATCCATCGTGTCCTGGGTCGGCTCCAAAATATCGATTAGGCGCTTGTGGGTCCGGATCTCAAACTGTTCACGTGATTTTTTATCAACGTGGGGCGACCGCAACACCGTAAACTTATTGATCACCGTCGGCAAGGGGATCGGTCCCGAGATCTTCGCCCCCGTGCGTTTCACCGTTTCCACAATCTCCAGAACAGATTGATCCAAAAGACGGTAGTCAAACCCTTTCAATCTGATTCGAATTCGCTGATCAATCATCGATTCACCTTACGCGATCACTTCGCTGATAACGCCGGCGCCGACGGTTCGACCGCCTTCCCGGATCGCAAACC
>CAKKOZ010000048.1 GCA_919901335.1 Nitrospiria bacterium
CACGTATTCCCGACACCTTGCTGCGACGGCGTTACCTCGACATCAAGGAGATGGCATTGGAATTCAATTTCGCCTCGGTTGATTTGTCCGTAGGGAAGCAGGTTTACGCCTGGGGCTCAGCCGACACCTATAATCCCAGCGATAACATCAACCCCTACGATTACCTCGACGTGATTGACCGCGAGAAGATACCTGTGTATTCCGCGAATCTGAAGGCGACAGCCGGACCCGTGACTGTTGACGTTATCCTGATCCCTTTTTTCACCCCTAGTCGCGACCCCCTGGCTACGAACCGGTGGACCCCGGCACCAGCCCCTGCCACGGAGACGACCAGCAGCGTCGGGAATATCCTCCCGTCGGGTAGCACCGTTGAAGGGCGCCGAATCCCCGGTCGCGACCTGGGCAACATGCAGTACGCCGTACGAATGAAAACCACAATGGCGGGTTGGGACATTTCGGCCAGCTACTTCAATGGGTTCGAGTATGTACCGGTGGTCAAGCGAGAGCGAAATGTGTCTGGAAGCGAGACGTTGGTCCCAGTCTACAGGCACATGCAAGTGCCAGGCTTGGGCTTCTCGACGACCTTCGACAAGTTCGTGTTCAACGGCGATTTCGCCCTCAAGTTTGAGGACCGAGACGTCATGGATAGTCGCTTCCAGGGGAGCATCGGGCTGAACTACACCTGGGAAGACCTAAGGGTAAAATGGCTCGAACACATCATGTTCATCGTGGAGCACAACCGCGAACAGTTCCTTTCCTCCAAAAACCCTGGCTTTATCGCGGACGGGAATTTCATCAATGGCTTCCGAAACGCCCTTTCGGGTCGTGTCCAGTTCAAGTTCAATGAGGAAACGCAATGCTCAGTGGGTGGGACTATAGACTTTATGAAAGAAGCGAACTACTATGTCCAGGTCAAGCTCAACCACAAATTTACAGACGACCTCCACGTTGAGACCGGGTTCGACAACTTCGCCGGCACCCGTGACAGTTTCTGGGGGAAGTGGCGTGACAACGACCGCTTTTTCTTATTCCTAAAACGGTATTTCTAGGTATTATGCACCATCACTCGAAAGGAGCGAACCGATGAGACCGCAGAACCGACTGCTCAGTGTCTGGGCCCTGTCCCTCACCTTGAACGGACTCCTGGCCTTCTGTCTCGCCGGCGGATCGGCGTGGGCACAAGATCCCACGGGCCTCGACATCATGAAGAAGCAGCGGGAGCTTCAGCGGGCCAAGGACGAAGAAGAGACCCAGCGGATGACCCTTGTCAACAAGAACGGCGAGTCCAAAGAGCGCAAAGTGGTTCGGCTGACGGTCACCAGCCGAGAGGACCTTAGCAAGATCCTGATACGCTTCCTGGCCCCACGCGATGTGGAAAACTCCGGGCTGCTGACATGGGAAGCCAAGGATGGTAACGACGACCAGTGGCTTTACCTGCCGGCCGCCAAGAAGACCAAGCGGATCGCATCAAGCGGCAAAAAGAACCGCTTTATGGGTACGGACTTCGCCTTTGAGGACCTCCGACCAGAGAACCTCGCCGTCCACACGTACAACCTAGTCGGCTCTGAGATCGTAGATGGCCAGGACTGTTTCGTGATCGAAGCCATCCCCGCTAACGAAAAGCAGGCGGAAGAGAGTGGCTACAGTAAGCGAAAGCTCTGGATCAGAAAGGACATCTACTACACAGTGAAGCGCGATTACTACGACAAGAAGGGGCAATTGGAGAAAGTCCAGACTGACCGCAACCTCATCAACGTGAAGGGCAGCATCTGGCGCGTTAACGAGATCGAGATGCGCGACGTGCAGGCAGGGACAAAGACCGTGGTCGTCATCGAGGCCCGCGCCCAGGAGAAGGGGCTCAAAGACAGTCTGTTCACCGAAGCTGGGCTGGAGAAAGGCGGCCAGTAAAATGAAGCGCTTGATGCTCTGGATCGTCGACCACCCGGCTTTAAGTTCGGGAATCATCCTTGTGATCACCATCGCTCTGGCGCTGCAGATTCACAAGTTGGAGATCGACACCTCGGCCGAGGGCCTGATGCTGGAGAAGGATCCGGCCAAGATTTATTACGATAAGGTCAAGACGAAGTTCGGCAGCGACAATCTAACGATCGTCCTGGTAAAAGCCGATGATGTATTTACCGGGCCCGTGCTCGAGAGCATCAAGCGTGTTTCGGACGCCATTGAGCGGATTGAAGGCGTGTCCCGTGTCGAGAGCCTGACCACCGTCAACAACATTAAGGGAGAAGGGGACTCACTCAACACCGAGCCGCTGGTGGGCCCCAGGGTGCCGACGGACCGCAAGGCCATCGAGCGGATCCGTGCGGACGCCATGGGAAATCAGATTTTTGTCGGCAACATCATTTCCAAGGACGCCACGGCGGCGGCGGTCAACGCCTACACCGACCCAAAACCAGGGGACAAGGAATTCAATCGGCGCTTCTCAGCCCAGGTGGAAAGTCTTATCCGGAAAGAGATCGCCGCCGGTTTCAAGATTTACCAGATCGGCGGCCCCATTACCAAGGTCACGTTCGGCGACTTTATCCAGCAGGATCAAAGAAACCTGGTCCCGATCTCCATTGGCGTGCTGCTCCTCATCCTTTTCCTGGCCTTCCGGATGCTCCAGGGGGTGTTCATCCCCATCGTCACCGGGGTCGTCAGCATCATCTGGGGACTCGGATGGATGGCCATCTTTAACATCCCTGTGAACGTCACGACGGCGATCATCCCATCCCTCCTCGTCGCCATCGGCTTCACTGAAGACGTTCACATGATCTCTGAATACCACGAGGGACTGAGGAAGGGGATGGACAAGATCTCCGCAATCCGGCATATGGCGAAGGATTCCGCACTTCCCCTCCTGATCACTACCGTCACGACCGTATTGGGGTTCGGCAGCCTGGTCACCAGCGATGTCACGATGCTGATCCAGTTTGGACAGGCCTCCTCGATGGCACTGGCGTCGAACTTCATCGTCACTATCGTCATCTTGCCCGCTATGCTCCGGCTCTGGCGTGTCCCGGCACGAATCCGGGCGGCGGCGCTGGAGGACGAGAGCGATACCGGCACGATTCCGGCCCTCATGGAGAAGCTCGGCCACTTCAATTTGCGATACCGTATGCCGATCGTCATCGTCACCACCGTGCTCGTTGCCGGCTCTTTGATCGGGTGGTATTTCCTCAAGGTGAACACGGATTTCATCAGCTACTTCCCGGAAGACTCCTTCATTCGGCAGCGGGTTCAGGACATGCACAAATCCCTCTCCGGCGCCATCAACTTTTATGTGGTCGTCGAGACCGGGAAGGAGGACGGGGTGAAGCAGCCGGAGATGCTCCGGAAGATCGCGGGCCTCCAGAAATTCCTCGCCGAGACCGGCTTGATCGACAAGAGCGTCTCCGTCGCCGACTACATCAAGAAGATGCACCGGGAAATGAATAACGGCGATCCCAGGCTCGAGGTGGTCCCCGAGGCCAGCGATCTTGTCGCGCAGTACCTCCTGATGCTGGATGGCAAGGACCTGGCCAAGTACGTGGACTACAATTACTCCACGGCCAATATCGTCGTTCGCCATAACATTACCAGCTCGTGGGAGCTATCGGAGCTGCTCAAGAAGCTGGATGAGTACATCGCGCACAACTTCCCCCAGACCATGAGCGTGAAATACACCGGGGAAGGGATCCTCATCAACAATGCGGCCGACTACATGGCCTGGAACGAGGTGAGCAGCTTCTCCTCCACGTTCGTGATCATCGGTTTTCTCCACTCGCTCTTGTTCATGTCCTTCAAGGCAGGGTTTCTTTCCCTCATCCCCAACGTCATCCCGATCCTCTTCAACTTCGGCCTCATGGGGCTCCTGGGAATCCCGCTCAACACCGGGACCGCCCTCATCGCGACCATTGCCATCGGGATCGCCGTGGATGATACGGTGCACCACATGGTGCGATACAGTCGAGAACTGAACACGCACCACGATCAGAAGATTGCCATGTTTAATACTATGAAGGCCCAAGGGCGGCCGATCATCTACGTGTCGTTGGCTTTGGCAGGGGGGTTTGTTGTGCTGACCTTGTCGAACTTTGTCACGACGTTTTACTTCGGCATGCTGTCCGCTTTCGTCATGCTGATCGCGGCTGTAACCGAACTGACGCTCACTCCGATCCTGATGTATTCCACGCGCCTCGTGACGCTGTGGGATATGATCCTCCTGAAAATGAACCCCGATCTGGTCAAGAGCGCCCCACTCTTTCGAAATCTCAGCCGGTGGGAAGCCCGCAAGGTGGTCCTCCTCGGACGGCTGCAGTCGCTCTCGGCAGGCGGTTTCGTCATCCGTCAGGGAGAAACCGGAACCGATCTCTACATGGTGGTCACAGGGCAGGTCCGTGTCACCAGCGTGACATCCGCTGGCGAGACTCAGGTCCTCACGACCCTGGGGCCCGGCCGAGTCTTTGGAGAAATGGGGCTGCTCGAAGGAATGGCGCGCTCGGCGAACGTGGTGGCGTTGGAGCCTACGGAGGTGCTCTGTCTTGACTCTGCGTCCCTCGACCGGATTCGGAAGCGCTTCCCGTACACCGGGGCAAAACTCTTCCAGAA
>CAKKOZ010000049.1 GCA_919901335.1 Nitrospiria bacterium
CTGGCGCGGCTTTCGGTGAGTGAAGAGGAAAAAGAAGCCTTCAGCCGTCAGCTTTCCGAAATTCTCACGTATGTCGGAAAGCTCAACGAACTGGACACCTCCAAAATCGAACCGACCTCGCATGTGCTGGACTTGAGTAACGCGTTTCGTGATGACGTGGTCCGGAAGAGTCTGACGCCGGACGAGGCTCTGGCAAATGCGCCGGATCGCGAGAACGATCATTTCCGTGTGCCAAAAATTATCGAGGAGCGAGAATAACGATGCTGCGACTGATGTTGCGTTCCAAGATCCACCGTGCCACCGTGATGGACGCCAATCTGGACTACGAGGGCAGCCTGACGGTGGATGAAAATCTGTTGGAGGCGGCCGGAATCCTGCCCTATGAGCAGGTGATGGTCTCCAATATCAACAACGGGGAGCGGTTCGAGACGTACGTCATCCCTTCCGGAGAACGTGGCAGCGGGATGATCTGCTTGAACGGCCCGACGGCGCGAAAAGGGGTGATCGGCGACCGGGTCGTGATCTTCTGTTATGAATATTATAATGAACAGGAGCTCAAGACCTACAAGCCGACGATCATTAAAGTGGACGATAAAAACAGGCTCATTAAAAAGTAGGGGTGTCGTGGACCTGAGTCAGCTCACCATCCATGAGCTTCATGAGCAGCTAAAAAACCGGAAGACCACCTCTCGGGCATTGACCCGACTGGTTCTCGATCGAATCCAGTCGGTGGAGCCGAAGATCCATGCCTACATGACCGTAACACCGGAGGCGGCCCTGGCCCAGGCCGAGGCGGCCGACCAATGGCTTCAATCCGGGCGGCCGGTTCATCCACTGACGGGGATTCCGATCGCCTTGAAGGACAATCTCTGCACGAAGGGGATTCGAACCACCTGTTCTTCAAAAATACTTGAAAATTTTGTTCCTCCCTACGACGCGACGGTGGTCGGGCGCCTGAAGGGGGCCGGCGCGGTCCTGATCGGAAAGACGAATATGGATGAGTTTGCGATGGGCTCCTCCACCGAGAACTCGGCCTTCGGCCTGACGGCCAATCCGTGGGATTTGAACCGGATTCCCGGCGGGTCGTCCGGCGGTTCGGCCGCGGCCGTGGCCGCGGATGCCTGCATCGCGGCGCTGGGCTCGGACACGGGCGGTTCGATCCGCCAGCCGGCTGCGATGTGCGGCGTCGTCGGGCTGAAGCCGACCTACGGCCGGGTCTCACGATACGGCCTGGTGGCCTTCGCCTCGTCGCTGGATCAGATCGGCCCGATTACGAAAGACGTGACGGACTGCGCGATGATGATGAACGCAATCGGCGGACATGACTCGTACGACTCCACCTCGGCCGAGA
>CAKKOZ010000050.1 GCA_919901335.1 Nitrospiria bacterium
GGAATTTCCCTGTCCACGGAGGAATACTTTTTGAAGTATCTCGCGATGGATGACAAGGGCTGCTTCGAGGCGGTTCTGCACGAGAACAACCGGCCGGTCGACAATAAGATATTAAAAAAATTAATCATCCGAAAAATGGAGATTTATCGGCGGCTCTCCGGGCAGGAATTGATTCTTTATCCCGGCGTCGTGGATCTGGTGAAGAAACTGACAGGACGGTACCGGCTGGCGATCGCCTCCGGCGCGTTCCGCGGCGAGGTGAAGTTCGCGCTGGATAAAGGCGGGATGCGCGACGCCTTTCCGGTAATGGTCACGGCGCAGGACGTCCGGAACGGGAAACCCCATCCGGAGGCCTTCCAGACCGCGCTGGCCCAGATCAATCAAAAAGATCCCATCCCCTCGCCGCCGATCCGGCCGGAGGAATGCCTCGTGATCGAGGACTCGCTGCATGGCATTGAGGGAGCGAAGGCCGCCGGGATGAAATGCCTCGCCGTCACGAATTCCTACCCGAAAGAAAAACTGACCCACGCCGATCTTGTCGTGAAAAGCCTCGAACAGATCAGGCCCGAGGATATGGAAACATTGTTTTAACCCTACCTGATTCCCCTACTCGCAGATCGCGCCTTTGGATGCGGATTGAACGTATCGCGCGTACTTCGCGAGCGCGCCGTGGGTGTAGTTGGGTCGGGGCGGCTTCCACTTTTTAAGCCGCTGCTTGATTTCTTTTGCGGTCAGTTCGACATCAATCCGCCGCCTGGCCGCATCCATCACAATCATGTCTCCGTTTTTTACAATCGCGATCGTCCCGCCCACGGCCGCTTCGGGCGCCACGTGGCCGGCCATCAAGCCGTGCGTCGCGCCGGAGAAACGGCCGTCGGTCAAGAGCGCCACTTCATCGCCCAGTCCCTCACCAACCAGGGCAGCCGTCAGCGCCAGCATTTCGCGCATCCCGGGCCCGCCCTTCGGCCCTTCGTACCGGATCACGACGACATCGCCGGCCTTGATCTGTCTTGCCTTCACCGCGGCAAAGGCGTCTTCTTCGCGGTTGAAAACTTTTGCCGGTCCGCGGTGTCGAAGATTCTTCACCCCGGCGACCTTCACGACACAGCCCTCCGTCGCGAGGTTGCCTTTTAAGATCACGATCGCGCCGGTCGGACTGATCGGCGATTTCACGGGATGAACCACATCCTGATGGGTCGGGAATACGATGTCTTTAAGATTCTCTTTCACCGTCTTGCCTGTGACGGTCATCGCATCCCCATGCAGAAGACCGGCATCCAACAACTCCTTCATCACGACCGGAATCCCGCCGATCCGGTCCAGATCGACCATGACATAACGTCCGCCGGGTTTCATATCGGCGATATGGGGCGTCCGACGGCTGACCCGGTCGTAATCCTCGATCTTGAGCTTCACACCGGCCTCGTGAGCGATCGCCAACAGATGGAGGACCGAGTTGGTCGAGCCGCCGATTGCGACGCAGACCGCGATCGCGTTTTCAAGCGACTTGCGCGTGATGATGTCGCGGGGCTTGATCCCCAGTTTGAGCAGATTGAGCACCGCCTTGCCGCTCTCGACGCAGACACGGTTCCGCCGCTCATCAATCGCCGGAACCGACGCGCTTCCTGGAAGCGACATCCCCAACGCCTCGATCGCCGAGGCCATTGTGTTGGCCGTGAACATCCCGGCGCAGGAACCTTCTCCCGGACAGGCGACATTTTCCAGAGCCTTCAACTCATTTGAGGAGATTTTCCCCATCGTGTAGGCGCCCACCGCTTCAAAAACGTCCTGGATCGTAACGTCCTTCCCGTGAAACGTTCCGGGCATGATCGTGCCGCCGTAGATGAAAACCGAAGAAATATTCAATCGCGCGCTTGCCATCACCATCCCCGGCAGGCTCTTGTCGCAGCCGGCGATCGTGACGAGGCCGTCGAACCGCTGCGCGAAGGCGACCAGCTCGACCGAGTCCGCGATCGCCTCGCGGGTCATCAGCGAAGCCTTCATTCCCTCATGGCCCATCGCGATTCCGTCGCTGATCGCGATCGTGCCGTATTCAATCGGCGTCCCGCCGGCCTCGCGCGCGCCCTGTTTCGCAAACTGCGCCAGACGGTTCAGATGCATGTTGCACGGCGTCACCTCGTTCCAGGAACTGGCGACGCCGATGTGCGGCCGCGCCAGCTGCTCATCCGAGAGCCCCATCGCATGAAACATCGCACGATGCGGCGCACGCTCCGGGCCTTCCATCACATCCCGGCTGCGGGGTTTGAGCGGATCAGCTTTCGCCTTAGGCATGATGACACTTCCTTTCGTAAATGAATGGCGGAGAGACAGGGATTTGCAAGGAGCCGCCGTGTCAAAGGCACGGAATATCAATCCCTCGCCCGAAGGCCACCTCTCTCGTCCAAATCCCAAAAGCGTTAAATGCGTATAAAAATGGCGGAGAGGTAGGGATTTGAACCCTAGGTAGAGGTTTCCCCCCACAACTGCTTAGCAGGCAGCTGCCTTAAACCGCTCGGCCACCTCTCCGTTTATATCGGGGGGCCGCTGCGGCAGTGAAGAAACAAAGTCCTCACATGCCCCCCGTGCCCCCGCGCCTCTCGCGGCACAGCCGCGAACCGGCTTTCATAATAAATCAATTGGAACCTTTGGCGGAACGCTTAAGAAATTTGGAGAACGTTATTTTAGGCAAAATCCCTGCGGATTGCAATGGAAAAGACGGAGCCCTCGAAACTTTTTGTTGACAGAGAGGGGGAAAGAGGCTATTGTGAGCATACTTTTTTAAGACCCAAGAGGACCGTCGAATGGAATGGGGCCAGAAATCACAGGGAGACATGCCCGACTTTGAGCGGGTGGCGCGCGAGTTTCAAGACCGGCTGCGAAAGACGTTCGGCGGAAGCGGACTCGGCGGCCGGATTCCGATCATTGGCCTGATCCTCGCCCTCATGATAGCCTGGCAGTCCTTTTACATTGTCGCCCCCAATGAGCAGGGCGTGGTCAAACGGTTCGGCCGCATCGTCCGGCTGACTCCTCCCGGTCCGCACTTCAAGATCCCGTTGATCGAAACCGTTCAAATCCCCCAAATTACCAAACTGCACCGGCTTGAGATCGGCTTCCGGTCCAGTCCCAAAGGCGGCACGCAGACGGTCCCGCGCGAGGCCTTGATGCTGACGGGGGATATGAACATCCTTTCGGTCGAGATGATTGTCCAGTTCCGCATCCGCGATTCGAAAGAGTTCCTTTTCAATGTCGCCGACCTCGGCGATACGATCATGAAGGCGACCGAGGCCGCGATCCGCCAGGTGGTCGGTCAGAGCCATCTCGATGAGGCGCTCACGACCGGAAAGGCCGATATCCAGCAGAAAACGATGGAGCTGCTCCAGACGATTCTGGATGATTACCGTGCCGGCGTGCAGGTCGCCGCGATTCAGCTTCAAGACGTTGATCCGCCGGATCAGGTCGCCGGTGCGTTCAAAGACGTTGCAAGCGCGAAAGAAGACAAGGAAAAATTGATCAATCAGTCCCAGAGCTACCGAAACGACATCATCCCCAAGGCCAAAGGAGAATCCGCCCAGGTCGTCAATCAGGCCCAGGCCTATGGCCAGGCGCGCGTCCGACGGGCCGAGGGCGAGGCGGACCGCTTCAAAAAAATGCTGGCGGAGTATCAGCACGACAAAAAGGTGATCCGGACACGCCTGTTTTTGGAAACGATGGAAGAGGTGCTTCCCGGTATCAATAAGGTCATCGTCGACAAAAAATTCGCCGATCAGCTCCTCCCCTATCTCCCGCTGGAGCGTTTGCCCAAGCCGACCGAGGTGAAACCATGAAGAAATGGCTCATTATTATCGGCATTGCGCTTGTCGTCCTGATCATCGGCGGCTCGCCCTTCTTCATCGTGGATGTGACCCAGACCGCGATCGTCGTCCAGCTCGGCAAGCCGGTTCGGACGGTGATCGAGCCGGGGCTTCAATTCAAACTCCCGTTCATCCAAAACGTGATCCATTTCGATAAACGACTCCTTGATTATGACGCCACCTCGCAGGACGTCATCACGCAGGACAAGAAGACGCTTCTGATTGACAACTTTGCCAAGTGGCGGATCAAAGACCCGCTCAAGGTTTATGAAGCATTCCAGACGCAGCAAGCGGCGCTCGGACGGCTCGACGACATTATTTACTCGGAACTCCGGGTAGAGTTGGGACGGCATGATTTGGCCGAGATCGTCTCGGCGGCCCGATCCAAGATCATGGAGACCGTCACGGCACGGGCGAATGAGAAGGCAGCGGCCTACGGGATCGAGGTCGAAGACGTGCGGATCCGGCGCGCCGATCTGCCGGAGCAGAACGAGAAGGCCGTTTTCACCCGGATGGAGGCCGAGCGCGAGCGCGAGGCGAAGCGGTACCGCTCCGAGGGCGCGGAAGAGGCGCAGAAGATCCGCTCCGAGGCCGAGAAGGAACGGGAAATCCTACTGGCGGAAGCCTATAAAACCTCACAGACGATGATGGGCGAGGGGGATGCAAAGGCCTTTAGAATTTATGCCCAGGCCTATCGGCAGGATGTCGAATTCTTCGAGTTCATGCGGACGATGGAAGCCTACAAGAAAGCGCTCGATAAAGAGACCACGTTGGTTTTAAGCCCCGATTC
>CAKKOZ010000051.1:0-1851 GCA_919901335.1 Nitrospiria bacterium
TATTCCGGCGGCGGCCGGTTGATCCGGATGTTGGCTTTTGCGCGGAGGCGGTCCAAATAATCCTTCAGTTTTAGCTGCGCCTTCTCGGCGGTCCGGATCTCCTGGATCGCCTTCCGGGCCGCCTCCTGCGTCTGATTCTTAAACTCCCCTGGATGGTCCTGATAATACGCCCCGATCTCCGCCGGCGTTACAAATACAAAAAAATGGATCCGTTGCTCGATCAGTTGATCGATCAGCAACTGTTGTTTGATCCGCTCTTTGATTTCGTCGTCCGTGAGAGCAAGGCGGGTCTTGAGCAGCTCGAAGGTCTCCGGCCGGCCGAATCGGAGCCGGAGTTTTTTGTAAACGCGCGCGATCTCGTCGTCCGGCGGCGGAAGGATCTCAAGCTTTCTGGCCTCGGCCAACAGCAGCGTCTGATCAATGATCTCCTCCAGTGCGGCCGAATCGTCCGCGTCACGTTTTTTCAGGAACACCTCGCGGTATTTCTGTACGTCGCTAAGCGCGATCACCTCGCGGTCCACAACGGCCATGATCCGGTCGGCCACGATGGCCGGGGAGGTCGCCGGAAACAGGATCAACAAGAGAAAAAGCCCGATGGGTAACCATAAGCCAAAGCGCATGATGCTTGGACGGTAGCATAAAACGGACTTCCGATCAAATGGGAGCGGGACCGCTGTGGCCGAAGGCCGGCTTCGACCCGACAACGCATTTGACAAACCGGCCCCGACCGATGATAATACGCGCTGCTTTAAATCTCACCGTATAAAAGGAGTCATCATGGCCTATTCCAAAGAGAAGGATAAATTGATCGAGGTGGTCGGTACGGTGGAGGGCCCGCGGTCAAAGATCGAGGTCGCGATCTATTCGTACGACGGCGCGGCGCCGAAAATTGCCGTCGCCCGGTTTTCCGAAAGAGAGGATGGCAGCCGCGGTTTTCAGAACCTCGGCCGTTTAACGCGCGAGGAGGCCGAAGGGCTCCTGCCTCTGCTGAAGACCGCCATCGGAAAACTGTAGCCTTGCCATGACCCGGCGCGGCAGGGCGGAGCTTTATCTTTTTGGAACCACGTTTATCTGGGGCGGAACGTTCGTCGCCGTCAAGCTGGGGGTGGTTGATCTCTCACCGGTGCTCTTTGTGGCGCTCCGCTTCTCGCTGGCGGCCTTCCTTCTGTTTCTCTTCAACATCCGCTGGATTCTAAAGACCGACCGGGCCCTGCTTTGGAAGGGAAGCTTCCTCGGGTTGCTACTGTTTCTCGGTTTTACGCTCCAGACGGTCGGCCTGCAATATACGACGGCCTCGAAATCGGCCTTCATCACCGGCCTGATGGTGATCTTTACACCGTTCTTTCAGTTTGCGATCGAGAAGCGGCCGCCGAAGTTCGGGAACCTCACCGGCGTCGGGATCGTCACGGCCGGGCTCTGGCTGCTGACATCCCCTTTCGGCGGGGGCCCGTCCGGCGCCGGTTTTACGTTCGGCGATTTTCTGACGCTTCTGTGCGCCGTGGTGTTCGGCTTATACATCGTGATGCTGGACCTCGTCTCAAAGAAGGCGGACGCGCTTCAATTAACCTTTATTCAGATGATCCCGCCGGCGGTGCTCGGGTGGATGACGGCTCCACTGCTC
This sequence comes from Nitrospiria bacterium, assembly GCA_919901335.1. GTDB lineage: Bacteria > Nitrospirota > Nitrospiria > JACQBZ01 > JACQBZ01 > JACQFA01. The sequence goes on from CAKKOZ010000051.1 coordinate 1,622, forward strand.
GAAACGCCGACCGCATATCCGACCGTAACCGCGATCGCGGTCCTGCTCTATTGTGCCCTTCTCGGAAACATTGTGTGCGGTTATGTCCAGTCCCGCTACCAACGGGACACCACGCCGACGCGGGCCGTGATTATCTTCACGATCGAGCCGCTCTGGGCCTCGATCCTGGGTTATTGGATGCTTCGGGAAGTGATCGGATACTGGGGAATCGCGGGCGGCGCGCTGATCAT
>CAKKOZ010000051.1:1951-3461 GCA_919901335.1 Nitrospiria bacterium
GGTGATCGTGGCGTTTTCCAGGATTACTTTGTAGGTGTAGCCGGCGCCGAAATCCTTCTCCGTCTCCAGAACACCTGAAACGGTCACCGTGTCGCCGACTCTAGCCATCTGCTGCGAGGTGACAGTGAGATCGTTTGCGCCTTCCTTCCCGCTCCCGTCCTGTATATGCAGGAAGTTTTTGCCCATGATCCCGGCATTGAACTTGACCACCTTGCCTCGGAGCTTGACCTGTTTTCCCTTGAGGCCGTCCTTATCGGCGAAAATCTGTTCCACCGTCTTGACGGCCGCCGGGCCGGCGGTTTCCTTTGCTTTGGGTGGTTTGGACGGGGATGACTGGGCGGGAGGGACGCCTTTTCCGATGACCTTCACCGATGGAGTGAAGATGATCAAGGGGAAGGTCCGGTTCAAGGACGGGCTGAAGAAGTCTTTCATCTCCGAGCCGGGCGCGACGTCCACCTGATCACCCACCGCCAGATCCATTTTTGGAACGGCCGCCCAATACCGGCCGCCGCCGGCCTCCACTTCAAGAAAGGTGTAAATCCCCGATGTCATGGTCGTGACCACAGCGCCGGTTCGTTCAACCGCAACGGCAGCTCCCGCTCCGAACATCGAAACGGCAAACAGGGCGGCAAAAAAAACAAAAACATTCTTCATGGAGTTCCTCCGTTCGAAGCGGTGTCTGGCTTTTTACATTCCCATGATATTGTAACCGGCGTCAACGTAGATCACCTCGCCCGTGACGCCGCTGGAGAGATCGCTGGCCAGATAAAGGGCCGTGCCGGCCACCTCCTCGGCCGTGACGTTTCGCCGCAGCGGGGCCTTGGCCTCGACGTAATGAAGCATTTCCATAAATCCGGAGATGCCGGCCGAGGCGAGCGTTCGGATCGGCCCGGCCGAGATCGCATTCACGCGGATCCCCTTCGGGCCCAGATCGGCCGCGAGGTAGCGGACACTGGCCTCCAGTGCGGCTTTGGCCACGCCCATCACGTTATAACGGGGAACGACCTTTTCGGCGCCGTAATAAGTGAGCGTCAAAATGCTGCCGGGTCTACCCTGCATGAGCGGCGCGGCCTGGCGGGCCAGCGCCGTGAGCGAATAGGCGCTGACGTCATGGGCAAGACGAAATCCGTCGCGGGAAGTGCTTAAGAAATCGGTTTTTAAGTCCTCTTTATTGGCGAAGGCGATCGCGTGAACGAGAATATCCAGATAACCGAAGGATGACTGCACCTGCTCAAAGACGGACTGGATCTGATCGTCCTTCGTAACGTCGCATTGAAGGATCAGTTTTGCACCGAGGCTGTCGGCCAGTGGGCGGACCCGCTTCTCCAGCGCCTCGCCCGCAAAGGTAAAGGCCAGCTCGGCCCCTTCTTTATGCAGCTTCTGCGCGATTGCCCATGCGATGCTCTTCTCATTCGCAACGCCGAAGATGATTCCTTTACGTCCTTCCAATAACCCCATTAAAGGCGCCTTCCCTTGCCATAGATAAAGAGAACGGCATCATACCTGAAAC
>CAKKOZ010000051.1:3561-13361 GCA_919901335.1 Nitrospiria bacterium
TTGAAGCCGGCCTCGCCCGGCGGATCGAGACGAACTTTCCGGCGATGACATCGTGCAGCGCACGGTTGTTTTGTCAGTCTCCGCCCGCGAAGGCGTCTTCATCGTATTCCTCTACTCCTTCATCATCGGTCCGGCCCAAGCCGTTCAAAAAGGAGTGCCGAAGCTCTTGAATCTGCGCTATTCGTGTCTTATCGGTTTTACCAACGGCTTCTTTGAGATACCGGTTACAAAGTTCAAGCCCCTGTTTGAAGCGATCGGGACTCGGAAGTTCCATCACGTAGTTCCAGGTTGTATAGATCAGGAATTCAAGAAAGGCTGTGGCCTTTAAATGTTCATCGCCGATCTTAAGTAGTGTATCGTAGGCGTCCGTGGAGTTCTGCCCGGTGCTGGACGCAAACCGTTCCTCGGCCTCGATCGCGGATTCCAGATCCTCGCCCAGCTCGCCGGTAGACTGCGCTCTTCTGAATGCCTCCTGGGCCGCAACGGCGGTGTCAAAGTTCATTTTGGCTGAACCTTCACCACGACCGTTCCGGCGATAAGGTCATGAAGCGCGCGCTTGGCCGGAGGAACGGCGGCGAGGAGGAAGCCGAGGCCCAGGGTCAAGACGTCCAAGTTGTAACAGATCGTCCGGCCGATGGCGCGGAGCGGGGAGACGGGGAAGCCGTGTGTCGTCACGACGCGGATGCCCGAGGCCATCTTGCCCGGCGTCTGGCCGCCGTACCAGGTGAAGAATGAAAAATAGATCAGAAATAGAAGGGACCAGACGCGGGTATGCAGCTCGGCCCATTCCAGCAAGGACTCCGTCAGTGCATCGCTCAAGCCTTGGGCCAGGGCCATATCTTCGGCCGTGACGCCGAGCCAGAGGAAAAAGATCGTGATCCACTGCAAGAGGATGAGGTCGGTGATAAAGGCCGCGGTCCTTCGCCAGAAGCCGGCCTTATCTTTGGCGGGAATGGCCGCGAACTCAGCGGCGGTCGGTTCCTTGATCAGCTGTTCCGGAAACAACGGCCCGGGATTTTCGGTTTCGGGCAATCGGGGTTCCTGCGAAGCCTGCTCCATCCATTTACCTCGTCTCGTTCAGTTCATATTCTAAAATCGCCAGAACGGCCGTGCCGGCCGTCTCGGCCCTAAGAATCCGCGGTCCCAACGAGACCGAGGCCCAACCCGCTTCACGGGCCTTTTCGATTTCCCGGGAAGAAAATCCCCCCTCGGGTCCAATCAGTACCGATATGGACGTCCGCTCTTTCATGTTGCGCAGCGCCGATTTGAGAGAGAGTCTCCGTTCCGCCTCCCACAGCGCCAGCTTAAACGAATTCTCCGGAGGGTTCTTCAATAATGCATCCAGAGTAACGGTGGACTGAATGGAAGGGATATCCACGCGGCCGCATTGCTGGGCGGCTTCCTGCGCAATGGCCTGCCACCGCTCCGTCTGGTGGAATTCGCGTTCGGATTTCGGCCGTACGATGGTGCGTTCCGTGATGACCGGAATGAGGGTCGTGACCCCAAGTTCGGTCGCCTTCTGAATCACCCAGTCCATCTTCTTGCCTTTCAAAACGGCCTGGACGAGTGTGATGGAGAGCGCGGGCCGTCCGGGTGATTCATCTTTGCGAAGAATATTTGCGACCACCTGTTTTTTATTGACCGGATCCAGCGCCGCGCGGTATTGAACCTGTTTTTCATCAACCAGGCTTACAATTTCACCGGGCCGGCAGCGGAGAACATCCCTTAAATGATGGGCCAGATCGCCGGTCAAGACGATCCGATCGTTTTGGATGAATTGGGACTGGATAAAGTAGACGGGCATTAGGCGGTCCGTTGAAAAAGTAGGGGCGGTCCGCGAACCGCCCCTACGGGAACCGATCGTCAGGTTCATTCAAAAATATTCTTAACTTTCTCGAACAGCCCTTCCTCGCTTGCGACCGGTTCGCCGCTCAGCCTGGAGAATTCTTCGAGAAGCTCGCGCTGCCGCACGGTGAGCTTCGTCGGGATGACGACATGGACCTTGACCAGAAGATCGCCGATCCGATGACCTTTGAGGTTGGCAACCCCCAATCCCTTGAGACGAAACGTGCGGCCGCTCTGCGTGGCGGCCGGGATCTTGAGCTGGGCCTTGGCCTTGAGCGTGGCGACCTCGATCTTGGCGCCCAGCGCGGCCTGTCCGATGCTGATCGGGATATCGCAGAGAAGATCGTCCCCGTCACGCGTGAAAACCGGATGGTCTTTCACAGTCAGGACGACGTAGAAATCCCCCGGCGGGCCGCCGCTTTCGCCGGGCTCGCCCTCTCCGTTCAATCGGAGGCGTGTGCCGGTCTCGACGCCGGGCGGGATCTTGATCGTCAATGTTTTATCACGGTGGACCTGTTTCTTCCCGTGGCATTTCGGACAAGGGTCCGAGATGGTCCGGCCTTCGCCGTTGCAATGGCTGCAGGAGCGGCTGATCGTGAAAAAGCCCTGCTGGAAGCGGACCGAGCCGGCGCCGTTGCAGGTCGGACAGGTTCGGATCCCCTCGGACGATTTCGAGCCGGTGCCGCGGCATTCCGCACAGGCCTCCCATTTTGGGATTCGGATCTTGGTCTCTTTCCCGAAGACGGCCTCCTCGAACTCGATCGGGAGATTATATCGGAGATCGGCGCCGCGTTCCGGCCGGCCGCGACCGCGGGCGGTCCTTCCGGATGTCCCGCTGAAGAAGTCCTCGAAGATGTCGCCGAAGATGTCGCCGAAACCGCCCCGGCTGGAATCAAACCCGCCCGTTCCCTCGGCCCCGACCCCGGCGTGGCCGAACGCATCATATCGATGGCGCTTCTGCGCGTCGCTTAGGACTTCGTAGGCCTCATTAAGCTCTTTAAATTTTTCCTCGGACGGCTTGCTCCCCGGATTTCGATCCGGGTGGTGCTTGAGGGCAAGCTGGCGGTAGGCTTTTTTTAATTCCTGCTCGGAGGCGTCGTGTTTGACGCCGAGGATTTCATAATAATCGCGCTTGGCCAAGCGAGCTCTCCGTTAACCGTTCGGGTTTTCCTTTTTCGTTTCTTCAAACTCGGCGTCCACGGCGCCCTCTTCCGCCGGCTTGGACGAAGGCCCGCCAGCCGCTCCGGCTCCCGCAGAGGGGCCTCCCGATTCTGGGCCCTGGCCGGGCTGGGGTCCGGCTTGGGCCGATGTGTGCTTATACATCTCTTCCGCCACCTTATGGGAGGCCTTGGTGAGCTCTTCCAAGGCGCCCCGAATCGTGGCGAGGTCGTTGCTTCCAAGAGCCTTCTTCATCGCCGCGATCTTTTCGAGGACGGTGTTCCGATCCGCAATGGCGATCTTGTCGCCCAGTTCATTGAGCGACTTTTCCATCGAGTAGATCATGCTGTCGGCCTCGTTCCTGGCCTCGGCCAGCTCCCGTTTTTTCTTGTCCTCCTCGCTCCGGGACTGGGCCTCCTTCACCATCCGGTCAATCTCTTCTTTGGACAGGCCGCTCGAGGCCGTGATCCGTATGGACTGCTCTTTTGCGGTGGCCATGTCCTTGGCCGAGACATGGACGATCCCGTTGGCGTCGATATCGAACGTCACCTCGATCTGCGGCACGCCGCGGGGCGCCGGCGGAATTCCGATGAGATCGAACCGCCCCAGTGTCTTGTTGTCGCCGGCCATCTCCCGCTCGCCTTGAAGCACGTGGATGCTGACCGCGGTCTGGCTGTCCGATGCGGTCGAGAAGACCTGGCTCTTACGGGTCGGGATGGTCGTATTCCGCTCGATCAGTTTTGTGAAGACGCTCCCCAGGGTTTCGATCCCCAGCGACAGCGGCGTGACGTCCAGCAGGAGAACGTCTTTTACCTCGCCCTTGAGCACCGCACCCTGAATGGCGGCGCCGATCGCCACGACCTCATCCGGGTTGACCCCCTTATGAGGCTCTTTTCCGTAATAACTTTGAACCACCTGCTGCACCTTCGGCATTCGTGTCATTCCGCCGACGAGCACCACTTCTTGAATCTCCTGAGCCGTCAGACCGGAATCCGCCATCGCTTTACGGCAGGGCTCGATCGTCTTCTGGACCAGCGAGTCCACCAGTTGTTCCAGCTTTGAGCGGCTGAGCTTCACGACCAGGTGCTTGGGACCTCCGGCGTCCGCCGTGATGAAGGGCAGATTGATCTCGGTTTCCTGCGAGGAGGACAGCTCGATTTTGGCCTTTTCGGCGGTCTCCTTTAATCGCTGGAGCGCCATCTTGTCTTTTCGAAGATCAATCCCCTGGTCTTTTGTAAATTCCTCGATCAGCCAATCCATGATTTTCAGATCGAAATCATCGCCGCCAAGATAGGTGTCGCCGTTGGTGGCCTTGACCTCAAACACCCCTTCACCGATCTCCAGGATCGAGATGTCGAAGGTTCCGCCGCCCAAATCGTACACCGCGATCCGTTCGTCCTTTTTCTTGTCGAGACCGTAGGCCAGCGAGGCGGCCGTCGGCTCGTTGATGATCCGAAGGACATTCAGCCCCGCGATGGCGCCGGCGTCTTTGGTCGCCTGCCGCTGGCTGTCGTCGAAATAGGCCGGGACGGTGATCACCGCATCGGTCACCTTTTCACCCAGATAATCCTCGGCCGTTTGCCTCATTTTCTGGAGGATCATGGCCGAGATCTCGGCCGGACTGTAATGTTTTCCGCGGACCTCCACATGGGCGTCGCCGTTGGAGGCCTCGATGATCTTATACGGGATCCGTTTCATCGCGGCCTGGACCTCGGGAGAACGATACTTTCGGCCGATGAGCCGCTTGATCGAAAAGATGGTGTTCTCGGGATTCGTGATCGCCTGCCGGCGCGCGATCTGGCCGACGAGTTGTTCGCCTTTGTCGGTAAACGCCACGACGGACGGCGTGATCCGGCTTCCTTCCGCGTTGGGAATGACCACGGGATCCCCGCCGGACATGATGGCCACGCATGAAAACGTCGTTCCCAAGTCGATACCGATGACCTTACCCATTGTAAACCTCCTCGCTAAACGTGCGGATCAAAACATAAATAGATTTCGTTGTGGGACGCATCAGCCGCTCTCTTTGCTCTCCTCGCCGTCCGGCGTGTCCGGTCCTTCCCCGGCCGTGGGTCGGGACGGTTTCCGGGCCACGGCCACCATGGACGGCCGAAGCACGCGTTCCTGATATAAATAGCCTTTTTGCAGTTCCTCCGCCACATGATTTTCCGGCTGCGCGTTCGTGTCAAGATAGGTAACGGCCTGGTGGCGGCTGGGATCAAACAGCTCTCCCGTGCTGGGGATCGATGTCACGCCGAATTTTTTCAGCACCTCCAGGCATTGCCGATGGGTCAATTCCACCCCTTCCATCCATGGAGATCGTTCCGGCGAATCCTTGATATGGCTTAGGGCCCGCTCCAGATTGTCCAGCGCCGGCAGCAACTCCTTCAGTAGTTTTTCGTTCGCGTATCGAAGCTGCTCCATATGATCCCGCGTCATCCGTTTTTTGTAGTTGTCCATTTCGGCATAGGCGCGAAGCTGTTTATCCTGGGCGGCCTTGATCTCGCTGTTTTTCTGCTCCAGTTCGGTCCTCAACGACTGTACTTCCTGCTCGAGGGTCATGGGCTCCGCATCGGAGGGCTGGGGCGTTGGGGTCTGGTCTTCCATTGGGGGCTCCATCCGATCGATCAGTCCTGGTCCAAGAGACGACTCAGTAATTTGGCCGTGTGGTCCACCAATGGGATCACGCGTGCGTACTCCATTCGCGTGGGTCCGATCACGCCCAACGTTCCCAGAATACGATCGCCGCTCCGATAGCTGGAGACGACCAGGCTGCAGTCTTCGATTCCCGGCATGCGGTTCTCGGTTCCGATAAAGATCTGAACTCCCTCCGTGTTGATGGAATTGTTCAGGAGCTTCAGAATCACGGCTTTTTCCTCGAAGGTTTTGAAAAGCGCCTTCATCTTCTCCAGGTTTTCGGTAAATTCCGGGAGGTCCAGAATATTGGAGGTTCCGACGACATAAAGCTCTTCCTGCGGCGGCTCCTCAAGGGCCTTCCGGCCGAGTTCCATGGCCTTCTGAAGAAGACGGTCATACAGGTCTTTCTCGGCCCGCATCTCTTGAAGCAGCCGGAGCCGGATCTCGGCCAGGTTCAGGCCGCTGAACTTTTCATTGAGAAGGGTGCTGATCCGCGTCAGGTCCTTCTGGGTCAGTTCGGGGTCGGCGTCAATCACCCGGTGCTGCACCAGGCCGTCTTTGGAAACCTGGAGAACCAGAACATGGCCCTTCCGCAGAAGAATGAACTCGAGACGATCCAGCCGTGCCTGGGATAATTTCGGGGCCAGGACCACCCCGGCGTAATGCGACAGAAGCGAGAGCATGCGGGTCGTTTCCTGGAGGAGGGCGTGAGTGTCTTCCCGCTTCGTGCCGAGATAATTCTCCTCCAAAAATTCTTCGTTGAACAGCCTCGGCCGGTCTTCTTCCATCAGCTCATCCACATACAGGCGATACCCTTGGGGCGTGGGGATGCGCCCGGCCGATGTATGCGGCTGGGACAAATAACCCAGGTTTTCCAATTCGGCCATGATATTCCGGATCGTGGCCGGGCTGAGACCGAACGAAAAACTGTTGGTCACGGTCTGAGACCCGATCGGCGAAGCCTTTTCAATATACGATACGACCACGGCCCTTAAGATATTACGACTTCGTTCATTCAGTTCCATGGCCCCGCCTTATTAGCACTCGAGACGTTCGAGTGCTAATAGAATATCAAGGTTTGGTTGTCTTGTCAACAGGCCTTCGTTTGGGCCGGGCCCTCTTTTTGTTTCTTTCGTATAAGAATTGAAGCCCTTCCAGGGTCAGGTGGGGACGCACCTCGTGGAGCGTCTTTGTTTCGGACAGGATCAACCGGGCCTGGCCGCCGGTCGCGATCACCTGGACGGCCGGCCCCAGCTCCTTTTTCATCCTCAACACCATGGCGTCCACCAGCCCCGCGTAACCGTAGAGCATGCCGGACTGCATGCTGCTGATGGTGTCTTGTCCGATGACCGATTCGGGCTTGGCCAACGCCACCTTGGGAAGCTTGGATGCCCGTTGAAAAAGGGCCTCGGAGGAAATGGTGATGCCGGGCGCGATCGCGCCGCCCAGATATTCCCCCTTCCGGCTGACGGCACAGAAGGTCGTGGCCGTCCCGAAGTCGACGATGACCACAGGCCCGCCGTAACGTTGATAGGCCGCGACGGCGTTTACGATCCGGTCGGCCCCGACGTCCCGGGGCGGCTCATAACGATTGATCAGGCCGGTATCCATTGTTCCATCCACGATCAAGGGGTCGGAATGAAAATACCGCCGGCTCGTCTCGAGGAAGATCGGAGTCAGCGGGGGAACCACGCTGGACAGAATGACGCCGTCGATCCGATCGGCACGAAGCCGGTTCGCATGGAAAAGATCCAATATCAGAATCCCGTACTCATCGGAGGTCTTGGCCAGACGGGTGGCGATCCGCCAGTTTCCTTTGAGACGGCTTCCTTCGAACACGCCCAGGACGATGTTCGTGTTTCCGATGTCAATCGCGAGCAGCATGGGAGGGCCTCACATGAACAACGTCCTCGGAGCGGATGATGACTTCCTTCTGATCGTCCCTTCTCAAAATCAATGCACCTTCCGGGGTCAATCCAACGGCCTCTCCCGTCCATTCACCCGCGTGATCAAGGACGGTCACCGGTCGGCCCAATGTTTCAGACAAAGTGCGATAGGCCTCCAGAACCTTCCGGGGCGGCTCGGTCTGGAAGGACTGATATTGAAGCTCAAGCTGTTCGAGCAGTCGTTGGAGAAGCTCGACCCGATCCAGCTCTCGGCCCAGTTCTTTCCGAAGGGACGTGACCGAGTTCCGCAGTGAGTCCGGAAGGACGTCCCGGGTGAGATTGACGTTCAGCCCGACGCCCAGAACCAGATAGTTGAACCGGCCGTTCCGGATCGCGCTTTCCAGAAGAAGGCCCGAGACCTTTTTGCCATGGATAAGAATGTCGTTCGGCCATTTAAGCCGGGCCGGAAGAGTCGTGGCTTGTTCGATCGTCCGAGCCACGGCGACGGCCGCGGCGAGGGGCCACAAACCGATACGTTGAGGATCACCATCGGGTCGGAGGATGATCGAGAGGTAGAGGTTTACATCCGGCGGCGAGATCCAGTGACGGCCCATGCGGCCCCGGCCCTGAGTCTGGCTGTCGGCCAGGATGACGGTTCCCTCGGGCGCGCCCTGTTCGGCCAGCGCGAGCGCGGTGGTGTTGGTGGACTTGATACGGTCGTAGACGTGCAACGTTTGTCCAAACTGTTTTGTCTTCAGGCCGGATTGGATCGCCTCCGGTGTGAGCGGTTGAGGCCTGGAAGCGCGGGATGAGGTCTGAGGAATCATCGGGTCCTCTTCAAAGGGATGATGTCCATGCTCATGTCGACCGCGGGGGCCGAGTGGGTTAGGGCTCCGATCGAGATGAAATCAACGCCCGTTTCGGCGATCTCTCTCACATGATTCAAGTGAACGCCGCCGGAGGCCTCGGTCAAGGCGCGACCGTTGATGAACCGGACGGCCTCTTTGAGTTGAGGGATCGTCATATTGTCGAGAAGGATGATATCGGCCTTGGCCAAAAGGGCCGCTTCAATCTCTTTAAGATGGGTCGTTTCCACTTCCACCTTGCATCGCCGGGGCGCCCGTTTCCTGGCGCGCCCAACCGCCGTTTTGAGACTTTCGGCCAGCGCAAGATGGTTGTCCTTTATTAGTATGCCGTCGCTCAGGCTCATCCGATGATTTCGGCCGCCGCCCATCCGTACGGCATATTTTTCAAGATTCCGAAGCCCCGGCGTGGTCTTTCGCGTGTCCAGAATCGTCGCTTTTGTGCCCCGGATCGCCTCAACGAATCGGGCCGTCAGGGTGGCGATACCGGAGAGATGTTGTAGAAAATTCAAGGCGACGCGCTCGCCTTTTAAGAGAGAACGGCCGTCGCCTTCCAAGCGCGCAACGATCGCCCCTGCCTTGACCCGATCCCCGTCCCGCGCAAGCGATTTGAATTTCAGCCTCGGATCCACTTTCTTGAAAACGGCTTCGGCCACCGGCAGGCCGGCCAGGATCGCCTCTTGTTTGACTTGAATCGTGGCCTCGGCCTGGATAGATTTTGGAAAAAGCAAACGGGTTGTTACGTCATTACGAACAAGGTCCTCCGCCAACGCTTGTTTAACGATCTTTCCGAGGTCAGAGAGTCGAGAGATCATGTGCTGCGACCTTTTAGCACATCCTCAATCCGTCGCCGTCTTTGGGAAAGAGTGAATATCTGTTGGCTTAGTTCGCTGAGGCGCACTCGGTGTTCCGCGACAACATCCGGGGGTGCTTTTTCCACAAACTCCGGTTTCTTGAGCTTCTCTTCCAATCGGGCAAGTTCACCTTCAACGGCAGCAGAAGTTTTTTCCAGACGCACTCGTTCTTTTTCAAGTGTTGCTATGTCCAGGTCTTCGAGGTCGACAAAGACCGGTCCGGCTGTAGTAATACCAGAGACGGAGTTAGGCCCTCCTATCGCAGTGGGGCCTGCCTGAAACACGGATAAACGCGCTATGCGTCGGATATGTTCGCCGCCCTCGCGAAGAAGTATCTCGGCGTATTTTTCGGTTGTTGTCTTAAGCCCTGCCTTAAGTTGTAGTGTCGGAGTGACATTCAGTTCGTTTCTAATGGTGCGGATTTCAGTAATGATGCCGATAACGTCGTTCATTAGGCCTTCCAAGGCCTCGTCTTCTGCAGAGGACGCTCCGGGACTTGGATAAGATTCGATTACGATGCTTTTGTCTGTCTGCTGCTGGAGCGTCTGCCAGAGTTC
>CAKKOZ010000051.1:13461-17071 GCA_919901335.1 Nitrospiria bacterium
GCCGCGTTCCAGATCTTGTTCGCGAAATTCCGGTAACCCTCGATCCGCTCCTCGGCCAGCTTGATATCCCGCCCCGGAGAGGCCATCGAGGCCAGGGTAAACCGAAGCGCGTCGGTGCCGTATTTCTCCATAATCGCGAGCGGATCAATCACGTTTCCCTTCGACTTGCTCATCTTCTGGCCCTCGGCATCGCGGACCAGCGCATGGATATAGACATCCCTGAAGGGGACCTCCTTCATGAAATGCAGTCCCATCATGATCATCCGTGCGACCCAGAAAAAGAGGATGTCGAAACTCGTGACCAAAGTCGAGGTAGGATAAAAGAGTTCGAGCGTCTTCGTTTTTTGCGGCCAGCCGAGCGTTGAGAAGGGCCACAGGGCGGAGGAGAACCAGGTGTCCAGGACATCCGGGTCCTGGACAAGATCGGCCGATCCGCACTGCGGGCAGCGCTCCGGCGGCGTGACGGCGACGATCGGCGCCTTGCATTCCGGCCGGCATTGCCCGACATCCGTTCCCCGGCAGTACCATGCCGGTATCTGATGCCCCCACCATATCTGGCGCGAGATGCACCAATCCTGAATCTGCTCCATCCAGCCGAAGTAGTTGTTCTTCCAGGCGTCGGGCATCAACCGGATGCGGCCCGACCGCACCGCTTCAATCGCCGGCGCCGCCAGAGAATTTCTTGGATCGTTCACCTTGACGAACCATTGAGGCGAAAGATACGGCTCGATCACCGATTTGCAGCGATAGCATTTGCCGATCGCGTACCGGTGGTCTTCGATCTTGATCAGAAAGCCGTCGGCCTCAAGGCGGCGCACCACCTTCTCCCGAGCTTTGGGTGCCTTTAATCCGGCGATTTCGTTTAACAGGTCCTTTTCTGCCTTGGCATCTTCTTCCAGAACAGCCGGATTCATTTCACCGCGCCCGGTCAGCAACGAGATTCGGGGCAGACTGTGGCGTTGTCCCGCCTTCTCATCGTTGAAGTCATGCCCCGGCGTGATCTTGACCGCCCCGGTCCCAAACTCCCGATCCACCAGGATCGAATCGCCGACAACGGGGATGGCGCGGCTCGTCAGCGGAAGCCGAACCTTTCTGCCGATCCGCGTGTTGTAGCGCGGATCTTCCGGGTGGACCGCAACGGCGGTGTCCCCCAGCATTGTCTCTGGACGCGTGGTGGCGACGGTCAAAAACTGCTCGGGGTCGTCGGCCAGGGGATATTTAATATAGTACATCGTTCCCTTGACCTCTTCATGCTCGACCTCGATATCGGACAGCGCCGTCTCGCAACGCGGGCACCCGTTGACCAATCGCTCCCCACGGTAGATCAGCCCCTCCCGATGCAGCCGGACGAAGACGTCGCGGACGGCGGCCGAGAGCCCTTCATCCAGCGTGAACCGCTCGCGCTCCCAGTCGCAGGAGGCGCCGAGCCGTTTGAGCTGTGCCATGATGGTTCGACCGGACTCCTCCCGCCACTGCCAGACGCGTTGAATGAATTTCTCGCGGCCGAGCGCTTCCCGGTGGGTCCCCTCGGCCATAAGCTGCCGCTCGACGACGTTCTGTGTGGCGATGCCGGCGTGGTCCGTTCCGGGAAGCCAGAGGGTGTTATATCCCTGCATCCGTTTTCGGCGGACCAGAATATCCTGGAGCGTGTTGTTCAAGGCGTGTCCTAAATGAAGCGAGCCGGTGATATTCGGCGGCGGGATGACGATCGAGAAACGGTTTCCGGCCGGGGCGTTTTCATCCGCCGCGAAGTAACCCCGGTCGAGCCAGTGCCGGTACCAGCGTTCCTCGACCTCGCGCGGGCTGTAGGGTTTGTCGAACCGGGTTGTGTCTGACCGCGGGGAGTCCTGAACCATAAGAGTCGAATCCTAACACGAAGAAGCGATACAGGGCAAGCGGCGCGTTATCGAGGGCGCGCTTGACAATCTTGAGATGTAACGGTTAAATAGACCGGTCAAAACCGATCAACCCCATAGGAGACGAGTCCATGCCTCGTGGTCGCGAAGTCGAACGTGAGCTGAGAAGAAAGTATCGCAAAAAAGAACGGAAGCGGAAAGAAAAGAAGAAGGCGCAAATAAAGGCCGCCCGGACCAAGTCGAAAAAGTAGCGGCTCAGGACGGCTTATCGGTCTTGAGTTTTTCGAGTTCCTCTTTGATCATGATCTCGGCCAGGGAGGGCACCACATCCCAGGCGACTTTCTCGATGATCTCCTTGATCTCCCCGGCGATTTTGGAGACCATGGCTTCGGCCCTCTCTTGGGAAACGGCGCCGCTTGCGGCCGGTTGAACCTGAGCCTCGGCCGGTGGGCTTGGGGATGGCGGGGCCTCGACGGTCTCCGGGTTTGCATAGAGACGCGGGAAGGCGTCCTCCCGCATGGCCGGAGGCGGCTGTTTTTTCGGCGATTCCGGCCGGACGGGCGGCGGTGGAACCACCCGGCCGGCCCGACTCTGGATCATCGTCATTTCGTTATCCTGCTCGGGGATGACATTCCCGGTTTTTTGAGCCACCTCCTCCGTCGGCTTCCCTCCGGGCAGGGGCCAGCCCAGCAGCTCTTCGATCTTCATGGTCTCGGTCTGTTCTTCCGCGGTCGGTTGAGCCGGCGCAACCGGTTTGGGCGCTCGCTCGATCAGCGTGGCGGTGTCCTGGAAGAGTTCCTTGAGTTTTTCGATCAGCTCCTTCGGCTCCAGCGGCTTCTTGACAAAACCAACCACGCCGATGGAAACGAGCGCGTTCGCGTCATAGCTGTCCGTGGCGCCGATCAGGACGATAATCGGGTATTCTTTTGTGGACTTCTTCTGTTTAACCTTTTCGCAAAAGCGGGTAAGGCTGATTTCTTCAATGTGATAATCCGCAAGGATCAAATCCGGGTTGACTTCCGTAAGCAGGTCCAGCGCGGAGAGGCCGTTGTTCAGGCAGATCACCTCGAATTTTTCACGGGAGAGGTTGTATTCCACCAACTTCTGTAGGGCGGGATTGCTGTCTACGACCAGAATTTTTTTGGCCATATGCTGTTGCCTTTCGGATGGCGATGGGATGAGCCGATTTCACAACGCATTGAATAGATTCATCCAATGCCCGGTTGAACCGTAGCACAATCCTAAAAGGCTGTCAAGACGTTGCAGGACTGTTTCATGATGTTCGGCCGAATGGTGTTTGGAAATAACGACTACGGGTTGGAAAAGGTGCGGATGTAGGCGAGAACGTGCCGGCGGTCCTGCTCGGTGAGAATCGTGTTCCAGGCCGGCATGCCGGTGCCTTTCCCCCCGGTTGAGATCTTGTCGAAAAGTTCCTGATCGGTCTTGGCCGCCATGGCCTTTGCGTCCGTAAAATTGGGGAGGCTGGAACGGGAGCCGAGCCCGTCGCCCCTCTGGCCGTGGCAAGCGACGCAATTTTTAACGTAGATCACTTTGCCGAGTTTGGCATCCCCCGGGGATTCCGCATGGCCGGTCCCGATCAGAAGCAGGGAAATGAGCGCCGATCCGATCAGAAGGCCGATGGGCCGGCCGAGGGGATTCCATGCTGCGGGATGAAGGAATTTCCCTGAGGGATGCAGGCGCACAGAAAGAGTATAGTCTCACGGCTGCCGGCCTGTCAAGCCGACGGCCATGGG
>CAKKOZ010000051.1:17171-18598 GCA_919901335.1 Nitrospiria bacterium
GGGACTTTCGTTGACAGCCCGGGGCGGTTTTGATAGAGTGCCGTTCTGATGAGACTCAAAAAAGAACGCATCGTCACACTCGCCCGGATCCTCATTGACCAACTCATCGAACAGCACCTCATCCGTCCGGAAGCGCCGAAGGCCGAGCTGGCCGCATCGCTGGAGCAGATCATTACGGACGAGCTGACGATCGAAGACCGTCTCGACGCCGAGGTCCGGCAGATCCTCGATACGTATAAGGCTCAGATCGAAACGGGCCAGGTGGATGAGCGAAAGATGTTCCTGATGATCAAAAAGCAGTTGGCGAAGGAACGCGAGATGATTTTATAGGACCCTCGGAGACGGAATGTTGCTCAGCGAAGATAAGATCAGCCATCTCTCTCATCTCATCCTGCAGGGTTTGGCCAAGGGCCGCAGGGCCGCCTTTCTTGTGGAGGAGGAAAAAGTGCTCCGCGAGATCAAGCGGGTCATCGTCCACGAGCTTCAAGTTGAAGAAGAGATTGATCAGGCGGTCCGGGCCAAGCTGGCCTCCTATTCGCGGCCCCTCTCGGAGGGCAGCCCGGAATGGGACGTCCTCTACCACAAATTCTTCGCGGAAGAACGAAAGAAACGGAAGCGGTGATTCTTTAACTGCCGGTCTTTATTGCTCCACTGCTCTAATGCTCCATTCTCCAGCCCTTCCCCCGCGCGCGAGGCCGGAGCGGAGCCGATATTTCTTCCGGTCCGACCCGGCCCGTGTTAATTTGATTTTTTCCCCGATGTCCTTTATAATTAGCATCGCTATGGCACCTAAAACCCTTGTCAAAAAAGCATCCATGTATCCGTTAATGATTCCCCGTGAGCGCCTTTCGATCTGGGAAAAAGCCCGGGGTATGTGGAAGCGCCGGAAACCCGACCCTGAGAAGGAACTGAAGAAGATGCGCAAGGAATGGGCCCGGAAGCTCTCTCATACCGACAAATAATCGGTGTACACCCTCGACACCAATACCATCATTTACTACCTTAAAGATGATCCTGACGCGGTCACCGTATTGAGGGAGATTTTTTCCCAGGATACCCCTCTTTATATTTCCGCCGTCACCGAGATCGAGCTTTTTGGCTTCCCCTCGCTCAGCGACCAGGAAGCGGAGCAAATCGAAGCGCTGCTGAGAACCGTAGCCGTCATCCCGGTAGACTCCCGCATTGCCCGCACCGCGGGACTGATTCGCCGCACCTACCGTGTCAATATCGCCGACAGCGTCATCGCCGCAACGGCCCTCTTTACCGGAACGACCCTACTGACCCGTAATACTCGCGACTTCCGGAAGATTCCGAACCTGTCCGTGCGTCAGATCTGATCCCTCCATGTCCGGAAAATTCCTCCCCCCCCCGCGCGCGAGGACGGAGTGGAGGCCGCGAAACAGGATTGTACTCTGACCCCATTTCTA
>CAKKOZ010000052.1 GCA_919901335.1 Nitrospiria bacterium
ATAAGCACACTCAAGCAGGCCAAACGCCTGGTCGTGGTCGTGATCGGTTTTACCGTGCTGGCTATCGGCCTGGTCCTCATCGTCTTACCCGGTCCTGCGTTCCTCGTGATCCCGGTCGGCCTGGCCATCCTGGCCACCGAGTTTCTCTGGGCAAGACGGTTGCTCCAGCATGTAAAGGACAAAGCCGGCCAGATGGCCTCGCGCGTGTCCGGAAATTGGACCAACAAACCCGCCGGGAGTGACGGCAACCCCACACCCGAACAAGAAAATAAATCGCCGTGAAGGGCGCGGTTGTTTTCGGCATCCCCGTCGAGTTTTTCTTCTTCGGCCTGACCCTGCTGGGGGTCGCGGTCTTTCACCGTCGTAATCTTGAGGTGGCGGCCGGCGGTCTCGGCGTCATCCTGATCTATAAACTGATTTTCACAGATCTGCACCTTGTAACCCACCTCGCTCTTGAGTGGCGACTACTGCTCAACCTGTTCGGTCTCCTGCTCGGTTTTGCGATCCTGGCGAGATATTTTGAAGACTCACGATTTCCCGAGTTGCTGCCCAAGTGGCTGCCGGATGGCTGGACAGGCGGATTTGTTTTACTGGTCATGGTGGCTGTGCTCTCGACCTTCCTGGACAATATCGCGGCCGCGATCATCGGCGGAGTGATGGCGAAAAAAGTTTTCAAGGGCCGGTTGAGCGTGGGGTACCTGGCGGCGATCGTGGCGGCCAGTAATGCCGGCGGGGCCGGCTCGGTGATCGGGGACACGACGACGACGATGATGTGGATCGCCGGCGTTCCGGCCATTGAAGTCACAAAGGCCTTTATCGCCTCGGCAGTGGCCGTTGTTTTTTCCGGAATCATCGCCGGCCGGATTCAGCACCGCCTTCAGCCGATCGTCAAAGATCCTCCCAAGGATCTCAAGATCGACGCGATGCGGTTATTGATCGTCAGTTTCATCATCATCGGCGCGATCGCCGCCAATATCCTGTTCGAGTTTCCCGCGGCCGGTGTCTGGGCCGCGATCCTCCTTGGCGGCTTGATCCGGCCGACGCCGTGGAGCGAGATGTCCAAGGCCTGGAAAGGGAGCCTGTTCCTGCTATCCCTGGTGTTAAGCGCCAGCCTGATGCCGGTCAAAGCCCTTCCGGATCCATCCTGGCAAACCACGTTCGGTCTCGGCTTTGTCAGCGCGGTTTTCGACAACATCCCGCTTACGGCGCTGGCGATTTATCAGGGCGGCTACGACTGGGGTGTGCTGGCCTATGCCGTCGGCTACGGCGGATCGATGATATGGTTCGGTTCATCGGCCGGCGTGGCGATCTGTAACAGCTTCCCGGAGGCGAAAAACACCGGCCGTTGGCTTGCGGAGGGCTGGCATGTGGCCGTGGCCTACGTGATCGGATTTTTCGTGATGCTGACCCTGGCCGGCTGGAGTCCGGACAGCCTGCACCTCCCTGGAAACTGAGTCCGGTTACGAGGCTGGAATTTCGAACGCTTCCTGCGTGATCTTTTTTTCAACGATCCGGTAGGCATTCACAACGGGACGGGCCCGGTTCTGAAGCGAGATGATGATATAAACCGCTTCAGGATAGTAGGCGAGTTGGACGTCCGTTGCGGAAGGGTAGGCCGCCGTGTGCGGGTGAGAATGGTAGATCGCGAGCATCTCGATCCCTTTCGCGCGCATCTCCTTGATGGCCGCAAACTGTTCCTTGGGATCAATCAAGTAGCGCACGG
>CAKKOZ010000053.1 GCA_919901335.1 Nitrospiria bacterium
CCCCGGAAGGTGAAGGTGCGCTCGAGGACCGCCTTCGCCATCGTCAGTCCTTACAACCCTTCTTGACGTAGTGGCTCTTGTCCCCAATCCTCACCGTGAAGCCGAGAGCACAGATGTCGTCAGGGAACTCGAAAGCGCCGACCCGGCTCTTACGCGACTTCAGCTTGGCTTCTGCGAAGTACCGCCCCTCTCGAGCGATCGGGTTCTCGTCCAGCACGAAGACAATGGGTTGGCCCCTCTTCCAGCCGAGCGGGATCCCCAGGACGGCCCTCGCGGAGACCTCGTGATCGAGAAGTAGGGTGATCAGGGTGGTGTCCCCCTCTCCCTTCGCCTGCACGATCTTGAGCTTGGGTATCGACAAGGGCAACCAAGACGACCCGCTGGCGGGCTTCCTCACCGTCTTCACAAGCTCCACCGCCGTCTTCGCCGCATCTGCGGCCGTATCGATGACGACTTCCTTCTGCTCGCTACTCGATTTGAACCACCACCATGCCGCCGCTGCCCCACCGCCCACTAGGATGATCGGAATCAACATGGAGGTCTCCTACCTTTGGGCCCGGACCCGAAGGTCCGCTACCAGCACGTCCTTCATCAACTCTGCGCTGCTCGCCGCCCGACAGGCGTGCATGACCGACGCCAGCGCCGTCTCACTCGCTGCCTTGAGGCGCGCCGCATTCGGTCTCGTATAGTCCAAAAGCGCCACCGTTTCCTTCGCCCGCACAATGGAGAGGTTACGGGTGGCTGCGATCGCACGGTCCAGGCCCTTGAAGACCTCTTTGGCGGTCGGGTCCATGTCCTTGATTGCTGCCATCGTTTCCTTACCCATGACGGTCGCTCTGTCCGCATCGGCGGCCTCGATCATGCCACGGGCGAGCGACAGGATGCTCTGGATACCGGCGGCGTCCATCACGCCGATGCGACGTCGCTGTACGTCTTCGAGAGCAGGTTGGCGTATCGATCCGTTGGGTCGCCGTTGTAGAGCGTGGCGAAGGTCTTGAAGTCGAGGTTCCGAGCTGCCCGCAGCATCCCGCCGTTCGCCTCGATGAAGTGGAGCACCCCCATCCATTGCTCCTCGGCACCACCGTCTTGGAAGGCTTCGTACATCCCCTTCGCCGTCTTGTAGCCAGCCGCACGGGCATTGAAGCCCATGATCTGCCCAATGCCGAACGAGGTCGAGCGGTAGGCTGCGTCTTCGAAGTACGATGCCGCCTCCGCGAGCGCCTTGTACTCTCGCTCCTGCTGGCCCGAGATCCCGCCAGCGGTGCTCCGCCGGAGTCCCTCGTCGCCAGTCGCCGCCTTCATCCCCGGAAGGAGCACGATGACGCCGTGCTGCTCCTTTTCATTCGCTGTCGGCTTGCGTTTGCCGAGGATGCCGAGCGCCTGCGCTGCCGACTGGTTTCGGAACCAATGCGGCTCAAACCGGATGATCACGCGATCGTTCACGTACGCTTGCTTCCCTGATTCGACACGGGAAAGAGCCGTCATGAACTCCTGCGAGATTCCGAGCTTGGAAGCGAGCTTCTTGACGTCATCACGGGTCGCCATCGGTCCTCTCCTTTTGCTATCCATCAGGAGGGCCAGCAGCAACCC
>CAKKOZ010000054.1:0-11581 GCA_919901335.1 Nitrospiria bacterium
CGGTCAGCAACAGGTGAGGATCCAGCGGCCAGAAGGCGTTGACATCCAGTTCCCATCCGAGATCGCGCGGGGCGCCGGCGGCCGGCTCTTCCGTCAGCCGGGCACGGATGCCGGCCAGTTCGAGGCGGATCGGGCCGACGGGCCTCCATCCGATCGCGAGTTTCGCCGCGGTCAGTCCCCCGATATTTCCGCCGTCCCGGTCGCTCACGGTTTCGTTGTTCGCCAGGATATGACCCAGGACAAAATTGGGCGAGATCGCATTGATGTTCAGTTTGTGTCCGGTCGGCGGAAGATCGCCCGTCTTTTGACCCGTCGAGTAAAGACCGGTCAGTTGAATGTCCATCCGCCGGCCCGTCCAGCCGAACTGTCCGAGGGCATTGGCCCCGCGCAGATCGATCCCCTGTCCGGCGGGATTGTTCGGAACCAGGGGCTGGTTCGTACGGATCGCGCCTTTCAGATAATTCAGCTCGGTCGCCCAGCGGAAGGACGGCCCTTGATGGTCCATGGCCCATCCCAGTACGGCCAGCATCGCCTGATCATCGCCAAAATCGGAGAGCGGGCAGGCGGTGAATCCGATCCCGCACGGCGCGAAGAAAACGCTCGGGTTGAAAGAAAGGTTCGGACCGTGGTCTTTTAAGAGCAACGCAAAGAGGCTCGATTCAAAACCGGCCCTTGGGGCCAGGTTCAGATCGGCCAGGTAGGCCGAGGTGCTCCCCGACCCGCTGACATCATTACTCAGAAGGAGATCCACGAAGGTCAGACTGGCCCATCCCATCGGGATCGCAACCGAAACGGCATCGGCCGTGTCGTCTAAAATCAGCCCATGCCCCAGCGTCACGCCCTGCCGTCCGACGACCAGATGGAGCCGCGGCCAGCTCACCCGTAGATAACCCTCCTTCAGCCGCACGGCATCCAGACTACGCCCGAATCCGTTGCTGCCCAGCGTTCGGTCGCCGGTCCCGTCGACGGACGATGCGGAATTCAGAGCGGCGACATCCTGCCCGGCGGAGCCGTTGAAGAAATCCACCAGGACCACTCCGGTCGCAAGCCCCTCGGTCGCCGAAACCTTTAAGCGGAAACGGGCATCGTTGAATGCCTCCTGATCATCCTCGCTGCTGTTCAGGTCGGTCAGGTTGTCGGTATAGAAGCCCCGCGTCCGAAACTCACCGCCGAACTCTATCTCGGCGGCCCGGGCCGTCAAGGGCGCCGCGGCCGCCGTCAGCCACAGTACCATCAGACCGTAATAAAAACGCTTCATGATTTTCCCCCTCGACATCCGTGCTACCGGAATTGCAGCACGGCATTCTGGGCCAGATCCAGAAACGGGCCGGGATAGATCCCGATCAGCAAGACCGCCGCAGCCGCAACAGCCAGAACCATCACGGCGGCCGACGGAGCCACCATCTGAACATTCTCATCCGGCTCTTTCATGTACATTACCATCACCACCTTGAGATAGAAATAGGCCGAGACGGCCGTGAAGATCACGGCGAGGACCACCAGCCAGGTCAGGCCGGCATTCACGGCCGCCATGAAGATGTAGAATTTCGCGATGAAACCGGCCGTCGGCGGGATCCCGGTCAGCGAGAACATGAAGATCAGCATCGCAAAGGCCGCGAGCCGGTTCTTTCTGGCCAGGCCGGCGAAGTCGGCGATCTCGTCGCCTTCGACCCCTCCCCGGCGAAGGAGCATCACGACCCCGAAGGCGCCGAGGGTCATGAACGCGTAGACCCCCATATAGACCATCAGGCTCACGATCCCGAGACGGTCGCCGACGATCAGACCGATGACGGCATACCCGGCATGGGCGATGCTGGAATAGGCCAGCATCCGCTTGATATTGGTCTGGACCAGCGCCACGACGTTGCCCAGCACGATCGTGACGACCGCGAGGAGAATCAGGAGGAGCCGCCAGTCCGACTGAATCCCGCCCAGGGCCTCGACGAAGACACGGAGGAAGACCGCAAAGCTGGCCGCCTTGGAGCCGACCGAGAGGAAGGCCGTGACCGGCGTCGGCGCGCCTTCGTAGACGTCCGGCGCCCACATATGAAAGGGAACGACCGCGACCTTGAAACCAAACCCCACAATGAGGAGAATCATCGCCAGAATCCAGGCCGGATTACCGATCTCCTCCCCCCTGAGATGCTGGGCCAGGGCCTCCAGATTCGTCGTCCCGGACAGCCCGTACAGAAGGGAGATGCCGAACAACAGGATTCCGGATGAAAACGAGCCCAGAATAAAATATTTCGCCGAGGCCTCCAGCGACTTCGCCTCAAACCGCTTGAAGCCGGCCAGGATATAGAACGGAATTGACGCCAGCTCAAGCCCCAGAAAGACCGTGATCAGGTCCGACGCGGACACCATCACCATCATCCCGCAGGCGGCGAACAAGATGAAGGCGTAATACTCCCCGAGATCAATCCCTTCGCGTTTGAGATACCCTATCGAGAGCAGGATCGTCATCGCGGCCGCGACGTAGAGAATCAGCTTGAAGAAGTTGCCGAACGGATCGAGGATAAACATCCCGTTCATGACCGAAAGATCGGTCCACATCAAATTCACGGTCGCGTAGAAGGCCAGGCCCAGCGCAGCCAGCCCAAAAAAAGCCAGGATGTTCCGGCGGTCTTTTGGAATAAACGGCTCGATCAGCAGAATGGCGCAGGCATAGGCCGCCACGATGATCTCGGGAAGCACGGCACCGATGTCGGTAACGGAAAAATTCATGGGCGGGTTAAAACCTCCGCGAGCTGCAACGACGTCGCCGCGCCCGCCTGACCGGCAGGCAGGCCGACCTGACCGAGCAGATGATCCACGCTGGCATGCAGCATGGACAGAAGCGGATTTGGATAAAATCCGATCCAGAAGACCAGAAGAACCAGCGGCGTCAGGATTGCCATCTCGCGCAGTCCGAGATCGGCCAGCCCCGCGTTTTCGGGCTTCGTGATCGGTCCGAACAGGATGCGCTGGACCATCCAGAGGAGATAGACCGCCGCCAGGATCACCCCCAGTGTCGCGATGACGGCCACCCTGGGATACGCCATGAAGGTTCCAAGGAGAACAAGGAACTCGCCCACGAAGCTGTTCGTCCCCGGAAGACCCAGGGATGACAGGGCGAAGATCACGAGCATCGCGCCGTACCGGGGCATCGGCCGCGCAATCCCGCCGTAGTCCGCAATCTGGCGGCTGTGCGTGCGGTCGTACGCCATCCCGACCAGAAGGAAGAGCGCCCCGGTCGTGATCCCATGGTTGATCATCTGGAGCAGCGCGCCCTCAATACCGGGAGCGTTCATCACAAAAATCCCCAGCGTGACGAAGCCCATATGCGATACGGAGGAATAGGCGATCAGTTTTTTGAGATCCGTCTGGGCCAGCGCCATATACGCGCCGTACAGTATCGCGATCACCGAAAGGGTCAGGATGATCCCGGCGGATGCCTGCGAGGCCTGAGGCGCCATCGGCAGACAGAACCTTAGGAAACCATATCCCCCCATCTTCAGAAGAAGGCTCGCCAGGATCACGCTGCCGGCGGTGGGCGCCTCGACGTGGGCGTCCGGAAGCCAGGTGTGGAACGGAAACATCGGAACCTTGATTGCGAAGGCCAGAAAAAAGGCCCAGAAGATCCAGAACTGGACCGTCGCCGAATACGGCTGGCCCATCAGGCTTAAAATATTAAAGGTATGCCCTCCCGTGAAATAGAGGACGATGATCGCGACCAGCAGCAGAAGGCTTCCCGCAAGCGTATAGAGGAAAAACTTGATCGCGGCATAAATCCGGTTGGGCCCGCCCCAGACCCCGATGATCAGGTACATCGGGATCAGCATCGCCTCCCAGAACACGTAGAACAGGACGAAGTCCAGCGAGACGAAGACGCCGATCATGGCGGCCTCCATCACCAGGAGGGCGATCATGAACTCCTTGACACGGGAGGCGACGGCCGTCCAGGAGGCCAGGACGCAGATCGGCGACAGCAGCGTCGTCAGCAGGACGAACAGAAGGCTGATCCCGTCCACGCCCACGGCGTATTCGATATTAAAAGCCGGCACCCACGGAACCCGTTCGACAAACTGCATCTCAGAACCGGTCGTGTTAAAGAGAAAGAACAGCGGCACCGAGATCAGAAAATTGGCGAGGGTCAAGCCCAGGGCCAGTCGTCGGACCCGGTCGTCGCCCCGCATCAAACCCAGGAGGACCGCCCCCGCCAATGGGAGAAAAATCAGGACTGTTAAGATATGACCCATATTTTCATTCCTGCGCCGCCCGTGTAGATCCACCCAGCTCGCAAAGCAAGCGAGAGGGGGAGGCTCCATCCGGCTTTGACCGGCCTGCACTCGGCGGTTTGCAGCCGATGTGTGGAGGGGGCGACGCGAGCCCCTATAATCGAATCATTGCGCCATTAAATAAACCGCCAAAATCACAAACGTGCCGACCGCCATCACCAGCGCATAATGCTGAAGCTGACCGCTCTGGATCAGGCGCATCGTCCGGGCCCAGGCCAGCGCGGTCCAGCCGATGCCGTTCACCGCACCGTCAATCGTTCGGATATCCAGATGCCGCCAAAGGAGGTCCGCGACGCGGTTCGTCGGTCGGACGATAAGACGATCATACAGTTCATTCATATACCACTGGTTCAACGACAGGCGGTAAAGCGCGGCCGCCCTCACGGCCAGCCGCTTTGGAATCTCCGGTTGCGTCACATAGAAGGTGCGGGCTGTCATCCATCCGGCCACTGCCGCGAGGACCGAGACCAGCATCAGAGGCAGCAACAGGCCGGAGGCCGGTTCGGCCAACTCGGACAGCCCGCCGGGCGAGAGCACCGGCCCCAGCACGGCCTCGATCCCGTTCATTCCATGTATCGGCAGTCCCGTCCATCCCACCGTTACCGACAAAACAGCCAGGACGATCAGCGGAACGGTCATCACCGGAGGCGATTCATGCAGATGCTTCATCGCCTTCGTATCGACCCTGGATGGCCCGTGAAAGACGGTGTAGATCAGACGGAAACTGTAGAGGGCCGTCAGGAAAGCCGTCACGACGCCCACACCCCAGAACAGAACGCCGGCTCCGCCGGAGATAAAAGCCTGAAAGAGGATCTCATCCTTGCTGAAGAAGCCGGCCAGCGGCGGGATCCCGGCCAGGGCCAGCGCTCCGACATAGAAGGTCCAATAGGTCACGGGGAGATAGGGCTTCAGCCCGCCCATTTTTCTCAAGTCCTGCTCGCCCGATAGCGCATGGATCACGCTCCCGCAGCAAAGGAAGAGGAGCGCCTTGAAGGCCCCGTGCGTGAGAAGATGGAAAATACCGGCCACCGATGCCCCGAGGCCGCAGGCCATGACCATGGCGCCCAGCTGGCTCACGGTGGAATAAGCCACAATGCGCTTGATGTCGTTCTGGGTCAGCGCGATCGTGGCCGCGAACAGGGCCGTGCCGGCGCCGACCACGGCCACTACGCCCATCGCCGTTGGAGAAAGATTAAAGATCGGGCTCAATCGCGCCAGCATGAAGACACCGGCCGTCACCATGGTGGCGGCATGGATCAGCGCCGAGATGGGCGTCGGTCCTTCCATCGCATCGGGCAGCCAGACATGGAGCGGAAACTGGGCCGATTTCCCGACGGCACCCATGAAGAGCAGCAATGCGATCAGCGTCACGGCGGTCATCTCAAACCCGGCCACCGAGATCACCTCATTCACGTGCTTCGGAAGCTCGGCAAAGACCCGGTCGTAGTCCAGCGAGCCGACCAGGGCAAAGATAAGAAAGATCCCGATCGCGAAACCGAAGTCGCCGATCCGGTTGATGACAAAAGCCTTGGTCGCGGCGGCGGCAGCCAACGGCCGCTCATACCAGTGGGCAATCAGCAGATAGGAACAGAGGCCGACCGCCTCCCAGAAGATGTACAGTTGAAGGAGGTTGGCGGCCATCACGAGCATCAGCATCGAAAAGGTGAAGAGACCGAGGTAGGCGAAGAACCGGGCGTAGCCACGGTCGCCGCGCATGTAGCCGATCGAGTAGACATGAACCAGACTGCTCACGATCGTGACGAGCAGAAGCATCACGGCCGTGAGCGCGTCGATATGAATCCCGATGGAGGCCTGGAACGTTCCCGAGGCGGCCCAGGTAAAAAAGGTCCGGTCGTGAGGACCGCCGGAGAGGACCGAACCGAAGGCGACGAACGAGAGGATCAACGAGCCGAGCACGGCCGGCACCGCGATCCAGTGGGCGCGGTCCCGCAGCCCGCAGCCGAAGAGCTCCGACAGGCCGATCACCACGAAGGCGGCCAGAGGAAGCAGGGGGATGAGCGCGTCCGTCAGCATCACCATTTCATCCGGTTGACGTCTTCAACATGGATCGTCGACTTCCCGCGATACAGCGCGATGATGATCGCCAGGCCGACCACCACCTCGGCCGCAGCCACCGTCAAAACAAAAAAGACGAAGACCTGGCCGGTGACATTCTGCAGATAATGGGAGAACGCGACGAAGTTGATGTTGGCGGCATTGAGCATCAGCTCGATCGAGAGCAGAATCACGATGATGTTCCTGCGGATCAGCACCCCGATGACGCCGATCATAAAAACAATCAGGCTGAGAATGACGTAATACGACAGCGGAACCATTATTTCCTCCGCTCCTCTTTTCCGAAGATCCCTTTTTTCGCCAGAATGATCGCCCCGATCATCGCGACCAGCAGGATCAGCGAGGCCACCTCAAACGGAAAAAGATAGGTCGTGTAAAGCGCCCGGCCGATCGCCTCGGTGTTTCCCTGAATCGCGGCGGCGGACGGCGCTAAAGAGACGGTGGGTGGAAAGCGGTCGGCAAATCCGGACCGGCTCAGGATGAGGACCGCCTCGATTAGGATCGCCAGCCCGACGACCAGGCCGACCACAAACTGCCGGTGATACCCTTCCTCGGCCCGGACGTTGAGCAGCATCACCACAAAAAGATAGAGGACCAGGATGGCGCCGGCGTAGACAATGATCTGGACCGCCGCGATGAACTCGGCATCGAGCAGCACAAACAGACCGGCGACGTGAAAGAACATCACCAGCAGCGCGAGCGCGCTGTTCACGGGTTTGCGCGACGCGATCACCCCGATCGCCGTCGCCACGATGACGGCTGCAAAATAAGAAAACAGAATGAGAGTCATGGTTTTTTTATGAACATCGAACCGATAGTGGACAGCGCTTCACTTAGCGGGGTAGCCCCGCTTGGCCACGTTAAAGAAGGCCGCATGGGGGTGCTGAAATTCGACGCGCGTCTCCCGGACCGGAAAGGCCCTGTCCCCGATCGCCAGCAACTGTTCCTTGTTGAGATTCAGATTCCGCTTGTCATAGGTCGCGTACTCGTACTCCTTGGTCATCCCCAGCGCGTTGACCGGACAGGCTTCGACGCACAACCCGCAGAAGACGCAGCGGGTCATATCCATTGCGTACTCCCTGGCATAGCGTTTGAGCGGCTGCCCCTCCACCTCGGCGCTGATTACCGTGATCACGCGCGATGGACAGGCCGCCTCGCACAGGTCGCAGCCGACGCATTTGTCGGTTCCGTCGTCGTACCGCAGGAGGGCGATGAAACCCCGGTAGCCGTTGGGAAGCACCCGTTTTTCGTGCGGGTATTGGATCGTGATGGGCCGGACGAAAAGATGCTTGAAGGTCGCCGCCATCCCCGCCAGAATCTCCAGGAACAGAATCTGTTGGAACAATCGCTTCAGCCGCTTCATCCTATCCCTTCACGAAATATAAGACGACGGAGGTCACCAGGATGTTGGCCAGCGCCAGAGGGATCATGACCTTCCAGCCGAACATCATCAGCTGGTCGTACCGAAGACGCGGAAGCGTCCCCCGAATCCAGATATAGAAGAACAAAAAGAGATAGACTTTTCCGACGAACCAAAGGATCGGCGGGATGAATGAAAGCGCCTCGAACGGCGCATGCCATCCCCCCAGAAAAAGGATCGTGGCGATACAAGAAACGAGGATCATGTTAGCATATTCGGCCAGAAAGAAAAAGGCAAATCGCATCCCGCTGTACTCGGTGAAAAAACCGGCCACCAGCTCGCTTTCGGCCTCCGGAAGATCGAACGGCAGCCGGTTTGTCTCGGCGATCGCCGAGATCAGGTAGATCACAAAAGCCACGAACTGCGGGATGATAAACCAATGGAACATCCCTCCGCCCTGGGCCTCCGTGATCTTGACCAGGCTCAGCGAACCGGCCAGCAGCAGCACGCCGACGATCGACAGGCCCAGCGACAGCTCATAGCTGATGACCTGGGCCGCCGACCGCAAACCGCCCAGGAGCGAATATTTGTTGTTCGAGGCCCATCCGCCCAATAAGACCCCGTAGGCCCCGATCGAGGCGAAGGCCAGGATGTAGAGGATCCCGATATTGATGTCGGTAACGTACGGGCGGAAGGTCAGGCCGAAGATCTGAATCGTATCCCGACCAAACGGGATCACGGCAAAACCGATGAGGGCCGGGACCAAAACCAGAATGGGCGCTAATGTGAAAATGACCTTGTTGGCCTGCGCCGGGACGATGTCTTCTTTAAAGAACAGTTTCAGCCCGTCCGCGATCGGCTGGAGCAACCCGTGGTAGCCCACCTCCATCGGACCCATCCGGTCCTGCATCCATCCAAGGATCTTCCGCTCAAAATAGGTCAGGTACGCCACGTGAAGCAGCACCGTGACCATCACGATGCCGATCGTCACGAGCACCACGATTAAATACTGGGCCATTTCAATCATTGACACATCTCCTGTCGGGGTGGGGCGCCGCCTCGCCCCTACGAAATTCTTTCAATCATCACCTCGGCCGTCTTGAAGACCGGCACCTGGGACGCCGGGCTCATCTCGATCGTCAAAAGATCCTTCACCGGCGGTTCATTGAAGGATTCGGGGAAGAAGACCATGCCCGGCGGATATTTCGCGTCGATCTTGACCGCGATCTCGACCTGCCCCCGGTCCGACCGGAGCCGGACACGATCTCCCTCGGCCGCCCCCAGCCGCTCGGCATCCTCCGGCGCAATATAGAGAAAGGGCTCTCCCATCAGCTTCATCAGTCCGGCGGCCTGGAGGGACATCTTCCCCGAATGGAACAGGACAGGGCCGATTACAAGATGAAACCGGCCGTTTCCGGCTGCCGCCGATTTTGCGGCAGGATCGAGACGGTACCGCTCCGAAATTCCCTCGGCCAGCCCTTCGTCCAGATAACGGTCCTCCGCACCGGTCTGCTCCGACCGTTTGGGCAAGTCCCGCCAGCCGGGCCCGGCCGGCCGGCAGGCCGACCATAGGCGGCCGATCTCATGCGAGATCTCGGCGCCGTCCTGATACTCCAGCGGATAACCCATCTCAAGCGCGATCTGGGACAGAATTTCCCAATCCGGCCTCGTTCCGTGGATCGGCTCGATCGCCTTCCGCACCGCTTGAACATGCCCTTCCTGATTTGTAAAGGTTCCGTTCTGCTCGGCAAAACTGGCGGCCGGCAGGACCACATCGGCCTTGCGTCCTGATTCGGTCAGAAACAGGTCCTGACAGACGACGAATTCGGCCGCATCCAGAGCCTCGGCCGCGCCGGCCGAGGCCGGAAGGCTGCCGACCGGATTCTCGCCCATTAAATAAAGCGCCTTGATCTTCCCCCCCCGGACGGCACGGAGCATCTCGATCATCGTGAGGCCGGGTCCGGACGGGATCGGTTCCTTCCAGGCTTGGCTCAGACGGTCACGATCCGATTCATTATTCGTCCGGCCGAGGCAAGGCAGACCGTCCGGAACAACACCCATCTCATAGGCGCCCAGCTCGTTATTCTCCTCAAACAGAGGGGCTGAGCCGGATCCCTCGGCGATCAGCTTGCCGGTCAGCAGCGCCAGGTCTCCTAAAATGCGGATGGTTTCATACCCGTCGAGCGAACGTAGAATGGACTCCCCGAAAATCATCACGGCGCGCGGGGCCTCGACCCATTCCCCGGCCGCCGACTCGATCTGATCATACGCCACGCCGGCCGCCGACTCGATCTGCTTGGGCGTGATCGCCAAGACCGTATCGCGCAGACGCAGGACGGACGGATGCGACGCGACCTCTTTTGCAAGCGATCCCTGTTCCATGACCGCCCTGACCAATCCGATCGCCACGGCCCGTTCCGCGCCGGGACGGTGGGCCAGATGCCGCGTCGCACGATTGACGATGTTGCTCAACGTGCTGACCCGCCGTCGAAGCGGCGTGGCCACGATCAGTTTTGCTCCCCTCTTGGCCGCGGCCTTCACTTTCAGCCCGGCGATTGGATTAGTCTGCGTGATGTCCGTCCCGATCACGAAAATAAGATCGGCCTGCGTAATCTCTTCATACGATGGGAGCCACCGCGGCAGGCCGGTCAGCTCGGTCATCGCCCGCGCCGCGTTTACCATTCCGTACCGTACGCTGCTGTCGATGTTCGGACTTCCCAACACCAGCCGGACGAACTTCTGAAAAGCATAGAGGCTCTCGTTCGTGCACCGGGCCGAGGCCAGCGCCCCAAAGGCCGATCCGCCATGCCCGGTTTTGATCCGTCCGAAGCCCTCCGCCACCCGCTCGATCGCTTCCTCCCAGGAGGCCTCGACCAGCGGGCTGTCTCTTCGTCCTTCCTTGCGGATCAGGGGCTTCGTCAGCCGGTTGGGACTGTTGACGAATTGATAGCCAAAATAGCCTTTCGCGCAAAGATCACCCTCGTTTCGGCCTTGGCCCCAGACGCTCTTCGTCTCGTTGCCCCAGAAGGAAGTCACCTCGATCACCTCGCGGGTCTGCGGTCGGCTTTCAAGGCGAAGCGAACAGCCGTCGGCGCAGTAGGCGCAGGTCGTCTCGGTACGGGTCAGCATCCAGGGCCGGTATTCATACAGCGGCAACCGGTTGAGAAGCGCCCCGACCGGACAGATCTGGACGCAGCCGCCGCAGAACTCACAGTCGAGCGGCTTGTCGGCGTAATGGCCGATCTCGGTCTGAAAGCCCCGGTTGACGGAGGACAGGGCCTGGGAATCGATCACCTCGTCGCAATACCGGACACACCGCATGCACTGGATGCAGCGGTTCATCTCCTTCTCGATCAGCGGGCTGAAATACTCCTTTTCATAAACCCGTTTCTCTTCCTGGAACTGTCCGTAACCGGTATACTTCTGCGAGTAGTCCTGGAGCGGGCAGCGCCCGCCCTCGTCGCAGATGGGGCAATCGAGCGGGTGATTGGCCAGGAGAAAATCCAGCACGCCCTTGCGCGCGTCCGTTACAACCGGCGTGCCCGTATGGACGACCATGCCCTCGGACGCCGGGACGGAACAGGAAACCTGAAGCTTGGGCATCTTCTCGATGCTGACGAGGCACATCCGGCAATTGCCGTCGGATTGCAACTTCTGGTGGTAGCAGAAGAACGGGATATCGATGTCCAGTTTCCGGGCCGCCTCGATCACCAGCGTGCCCCTGGGAACCGCCACCTCCCGGCCGTCGATCGTTAGTTTCACCGTATCGGTTTTGACCTGTACTGTGTCAGACAATCGATTTCTCCTCGTCGCGTTTTCCGCAGGGGCGCGGCGCGCCGCGCCCCGCCGCAGGGTCAATTCCCCCCGA
>CAKKOZ010000054.1:11591-20332 GCA_919901335.1 Nitrospiria bacterium
CCTGTGCCTGCCCGGGCGACCACGGGGGGTCGCCCCTACATTACATAATTGCGTTAATGCCCCCCGATCGCAACCAGTTTGACTCCCCGGTTCCCGACCATGCACTTTTTTCCTTTGATGTGGTATTCATATTCCGACCGCCAGTGCTTGAGCGTGCTCAAGATGGGCGCGACCTCGGCGTCGCCGAACGCGCAGATGGTCTTGCCCGCGATCCCGCCGCAGATGCGGACGAGTTGATCAAGGTCCTCCATCTTTCCATGGCCGTGCTCGATCCGCCGCATGATCTGGACGAGCCAGGAGGAGCCTTCGCGGCAGGGCGAGCATTTCCCGCAGGTCTCATGGGCGAAAAACTCCATCAGGTTGAGCGCCGCCCAGACCATGCAGGTGTCCTCGTCCATCACCGTGACGCCGCCGGAGCCGAGCATCGAACCGACCTGCGCGATCGCCTCGAAATCCAGTTTTACGTCCAGCGAGCCTTCGGTCAGGAAGGCCGCGGAGGCGCCTCCCGGAATGATCGCCTTGATCTTTTTGTTGCCCCGGACGCCGCCGGCATGCTCGTCGATCAATGCGCGAAGCGTGATCCCCATCGGCACCTCGTAATTGCCCGGCCGGTTCACATGGCCGCTCACTGAAAAGATCCGCGTCCCCGGGCTTTTCGGGGGCGAGCCGATCGAGGCAAACCATTCGGCGCCCCGGTTCACGATATGCGGAAGGTTGCTCAAGGTCTCGACGTTGTTGATCACCGTCGGCTTTCCATACAACCCGTGGGTGGCCGGAAAGGGCGGCTTCGTCCTCGGCAGGCCGCGTTTACCCTCGATGGACTCTAAAAGCGCCGTCTCCTCGCCGCAAATGTAGGCCCCGGCGCCGATATGGAGATAGAGATCAATCCCGGTCCTGCCCCCAAAAATATTTTTTCCGAGATAACCGGCATGATAGGCCTCGGCCAGGGCCCGCTCCAAAACCCGGGCCCCGTAGACAAACTCGCCGCGGATATAAATATAGCCGACCTTGGCCCCGATAGCATAGGCGGCCAGGATCATCCCCTCGATCATCTGATGGGGATCCCGTTCAATCAACTCGCGGTCCTTGAACGTCCCCGGCTCGCTCTCATCGGCGTTGCAACAGAGGTAGCGGGTGATGGCCGGGTCCTTCGGAAGGAAGTCCCACTTCATTCCGGTCGGAAAGCCCGCGCCGCCGCGGCCGCGGAGGTTTGAGCGTTTGACCAGATCGGTCAATTGCGCCGGTGTGAATTCCTTGAAAACCTTGCGGATCGCTTGATAACCGCCAAGCCGCTCGTAGTCGGTTAGGCTGCCGGTATAGCCCGGCGTCTTTAAGTTTTTGTGAAGCACTAATTCGTATTTCATAATGCCCATTCATTTCGTTGCATCGAGCGGGTGGCCGAGGCGGGGCGCCCCATCCGCCCGCAACGGCAAGTCCCCACTGGGTGGGGATGGCAGGCCCGCCCGGAAAGTTCAACGTAGTGAGGACGGATGGGGCTGCCGAAGGACAGGACCCGCCGATGCATTAATT
Organism: Nitrospiria bacterium; assembly: GCA_919901335.1. Lineage (GTDB taxonomy): Bacteria > Nitrospirota > Nitrospiria > JACQBZ01 > JACQBZ01 > JACQFA01. The sequence continues at coordinate 13,122 of CAKKOZ010000054.1, forward strand.
CTCTCCCATCGCCTTAGGAACCGGCTCGGCGCCGCGTTTCAAGTCGTCCAGGATCCGGTCCACTTTTTCACGCGTCAGGTTCTCGTAGAACGCACCGTTGATCTGCACCGCCGGCGCCGTTCCGCAGGAGGCGAGGCATTCGACCGTTCTCAAAGTGAACAGCCCGTCGGCCGTCGTTTTGCCGATCCCGATCCCCAGCTTCTGCTGGAAATGGCCGAGGATGTTTTCGGACCCGGCCAGCGCGCAGGACAGCGTCCGGCAGAGCTGGATCAGGTACTTGCCCACCGGCTTCTCGTTCAGCAGCGTGTAGAAGGTAAGCACCTCGTACACTTTCGGCGGCGTCAGGTCGAGCCGGTTTGCAACGATGACCATCACGTCTTCGCTGATATGGCCGAACTCGGCCTGGGCCAGGTTCAACACCGGAAGCAGCGCCGACCGTTTATCCGGATAGCGGGTCAGGATCTCACGGATCTCCTTCTCGGCTTTTTCCGAGAAGGCCGTTATTTTTGACGTCGGATTCACCGATCGCATTCTCCTATTATCTATGGGGGCCCGTGCGGCTAATGCTGAACAAGGTCCTCCGATGCCCCCACACCCCGCGGCAGCCACAGGCGAAGCCTGATGGCTGCCTTATCTATCACACTCCCCCATTACAATGTCGTACGTCCCGAAAATCGTGACGATGTCGGCGATCATGTAGCCCCGCGCCATGTGATCAAACGCCCCCAGATGGACAAAGGACGGCGAGCGGATCTTCAGCCGATACGGCTTGGGCCCTCCGTCGCTGATGATCGAGAATCCCAGTTCGCCCTTCGGGGCCTCCGTCGCGCAGTAGACCTCCCCCTTCGGCGGCCGGAACCCCTCGGTGAAGATGATGAAATGATGGATAAGGCTCTGCATATCCTTCATCACCTTTTCCTTGGGCGGGGCCACCACCTGGGGGACGTCCGTCAGGATCGGCCCTTCCGGAAGTTGATCCAGGCATTGCGCGATGATCCGCGCGCTCTGTTTCATCTCCTGCATCCGGACCCAGTACCGGTCGTAGGTATCGCCGTTGGATCCCAGCGGGACATCCCAGTCCACCTTGCCGTAGGCCGCGTAGGGCTCGGCCTTCCGAATGTCGTAATGGACACCCGATCCCCGCAGGACCGGCCCCGTCATCCCGAAACTGACGGCGTCCTCGGCCGAGATCACCGCAATGTCCTTCGTCCTCGAAAGCCAGATCCGGTTGTTTAATAGAAGGCTGTTGTATTCGTCAATCTTGGACGGAAACTCGTTCAAGAACTTTCGGAGCGTTTGAATCACCTCCGGCGACAGATCGCCGTTGACGCCGCCGATCCGAAAATAATTCATCGTCAATCGCGCTCCGCAGACCTGTTCAAACAGGTCCAGCAGCACCTCCCGCTCGCGGAAGGTCCAGAAAAAGACCGTCATCGCACCGATGTCCAGCGCCTGCGTTCCGAGCCAGAAGAGATGGCCCACGATCCGCTGCATCTCGGCGATAATCGTCCGGACGTACTCCCCGCGTTCGGGGATCGAGACCCCCAGCAGTTTTTCGACGGCGCGGACGTAGGCGAAGTTATTGCTCATGGAACAGATATAGTCCAGGCGGTCGGTGTGGGGGATGATCTGCTGATAGGTCAGGCCCTCGCACAGTTTCTCGACGCCCCGGTGGAGATAGCCAAGGTCCGGCGTGGCCTGGATGATCTTTTCGCCCTCCAGCTCCAGCACCACGCGGAGAACGCCGTGGGTCGCGGGATGCTGCGGGCCCATATTCAAGAGAAGATCCTCGCTGCGGCGGAGCGGAAGATCTTCCGTGATCGGACGGGGCTCGGGATCGTTCAAGGATGCCGGGTTCGAGCCCATGGCTTTCTCCTGCAATGGCTCCTGTCGGGTATGAGATTCCATTCTAAGGCTCCGTTCTTGCGCCCCCCCTGGCTTCCATTCCGTTAATGATGCGTTACGTCCGAGGCTCCTCGGTGGGCAGAAACTCGAAGGTGTTGCGCCAGCCTTTGCCTTCGGTGGGATATTCCTTCCGAAGGGGATGCCCGTCGAAATCCTCCGGGAGAAAGATCCGCCGGAGATCGGGATGATTCCGGAACCGGATCCCCATGAGGTCGTACACTTCGCGCTCCAGAAAACCGGCGGACCTCCAGACCGGGTAAACCGAGTCAATCTCGCAAGGCTCCTCGCAGAGGCCGGTCTTGAGCCGCAATCGATGCTGTTTCCGGATCGAGTTCAATTGGTAGACCACCTCGAACCGCTTGGCCCGTCCCGGGTAATCCGCAGAGAAAACGTCCGAGAGCTGATCCATTCCCAGCGCCGGGTCATCTCGAAGAAACCGGGCGATCTCCACGATGCGGTCCGGCTTCACGACCACCGTCCAATCGCCCCGAAACTCGTTCGCTTCAATGAACTCGCTTGGAAACGTCTCCTGTATCTTTTGGGGGATTGCCTGAGTCATGGCGTCAATGGGTCTCTATTTTAGGGTCTCTATTTTACAAAAACCTTCTCGTGCTTGATCTTCTCCTGAAGCATCATCAATCCCTGCAAGAGGGCCTCCGGGCGGGGCGGACAGCCGGGCACGTAGACATCCACCGGGACGATCTGGTCCACCCCCTGAACGACACTGTAACTATTGTAATGATTCCCCGATGTGGCGCAGGAACCCATCGCGATGACGTAACGCGGCTCGGGCATCTGATCGTAAATCCGGCGGATGACCGGGGCCATCTTCCGGCAGACCGTGCCGGCCACAATCATCAGGTCCGACTGGCGCGGCGAGGCGCGGAAGACGCCTGCCCCGAACCGGTCAATGTCGTACCGCGATGAAACCGTTGCGATCATCTCGATCGCGCAGCAGGCCAGGCCGAAGGTCATGGGCCAGAGCGACGACCGCCGGGCCCAGTTCACCACGGAATCGACCGAGGTCGTGATCACATTGGCATCGAACTGCCGATCGATCAATCCCATTCCAGCGCCCCCTTCTTCCAGGCATAGAAATAGCCGACCAGAAGCACCCCGATAAACAGGACCATCGCGACAAGACCGACCAGTTTCAGATCGCCGTAGACCACGGCCCAGGGATACAAAAAAACGGCCTCGATATCGAAGATGACGAAAATCATTGCGATGAGGTAATAGCGCAGCGGGAAAGGGATGCGGGCGTCCGAAAAAGGGATGCTCCCGCTTTCATACGTCGTGAGTTTGGCTGTATACATCCTGCTCGGCCGGAGGATTTTGCCGAGCAGAAGCGTCACGCCCCCGAACACCAGCGCGATCGCGATAAAGATCACGATCGGCAGATAGTTGACCGGGACAAAATCAGCTGGTGTCATCAAACCCCTTTGCGCGGCGGTCGGCCATGCGCGGCGCCTTAAATCGCCTAAATTTCAAACCCTTCTTCAAACCTTCGAGGTCAGTATAAAACAGACCGGGAGCTTAAACAAGAGGGCTTATCTTAAGAAATCAGGTCGGACTTGTCAAGGAAGAACCGCGCGTCTGATGGGCTGTAAATGAGGTCGGGCACACGGGATGGACAACTTGTTCGTGAATCCATTGACAGGGGAATAAACATCTTGTAGGGTCTTGCCTATGTTGGATGATATCCTGGCTGTCAACAAACCGATCGGGATCACAAGCCATCAGGTGGCGATACGACTGGCCGAGAAGTTCGGCACCGTCGTCACGCATACGGGCAGTCTCGATCCCATGGCCGAAGGCGTACTGGTCCTTCTGATCGGGCCGGAAGCGAAGAAACGGCAAGCCGAGTTACAGGCCGTTGATAAGGAATACGAGTTTGATCTTCTATTCGGTTTTTCGACCGACTCGTACGACTCGCTCGGGCTCGTCACCAATGCAACCGCCTACGATCCTGAAAAATTTCCGGAAGAAAAGTTAAACGATCTCATCCGACAATCGGTCGGAAAGAGAAAACAGGAACTCCCGCCTTTTTCATCCATCGTCATCCGGGGAAAACCGCTGTTCTGGTGGGCGCGGGAAGGACGGTTGGATGAGGTGGGTTTACCCGTGAGGGAGATTGAGGTCTACGAGGCCAAGCGGTCGGGGTTGGACCGGATCACAAAAACCGATCTTGAAACTTTGATCGTGGAAAATATCGGCCGGATCGAGGGCGACTTCCGGCAGGAGCGGATCAAAGAAAGCTGGCGATCCGCTCTGGCAAGTCATTCCAACAACCGATTCTCGGTTGTGACGATCCGGATCACCGTCAGCTCCGGCACCTATGTTCGATCCATCGCAAATGAGCTCGGAAAAACACTCAGGGTTCCGTCAATCGCCCTCCGGATTCTACGCACCCGAAACGGCCGGTTCGGCCTGTCCGACTGTAAACTGTTATGCGATTTGATCTAACGCTTTTACCACGCCAGGACGTCCTTGAAATACGGCCTGAAGGTCAAGCCTTTCAGCAGAGACGGCGTGAGACCTTTGTGCTGGATCAGGACCTTGAACACCCCGCCCATGCTCTCCCGGGCCAGAAGGCGTTTGACCGACAGCATCTCCGGACTTTCCGGATCCAACCGTTCCGTCTCCTCGGCAATGCCGAGGCTCATCAGAAAATTGAGCTGGTTCGTAAAACCGGTCACCTGAAGACCTCCATCGGCGCCGGCCTGCGTCAGCCGCGTGAAATCAACATGGGCCGTGATATCCTGCTCACCGATGCGGGAGTACGGATCATCATTGACGGTATGCCGGTAGTAGCAGAGCAGGCTCCCTTTTTTACGATGCGCCGCGAACAGCTCCGAGGCCGGATGGCCGTAATCAATCGTGATCACGAAGCCCTGGTCCATCGCCTTGCCGATCTCACGAAACCAACGGGCTGCCTCAAGATTCACCTCGGCCCGCTGGCCCTCGGCCAAGCGGATCTTCAATCCATCGAAATAGGCCGCCAGCTCCGGCGTCGAGGCCGGGCCGGCCGATTCAACAAACCGGTCGCCGCTTAGATCCAGATAAACCTCATCCAGCCCCTCCTTCGTCCCGACAACCCGATGGACCGGAAAAGCATCCACCAGTTCATTGGAGAGAACACATCCGCAGAGAAGCCCATCGGCCGCGGCCTCATCGAGGCCGGAAAACCAGGCGACCGATTCGGCCAGAGATTCGGAATGGAGCCGCTCTTTTTGCTTCGCCACCATGGCCGGACTGCGCTCGATCACGGCGTACCGAAACCGCTTGAAATTCTCCGGGGAGTGCGCTTTCAATCCGACCAGGATATCCCGGCAGAGCAGCCCTTTTCCGGCGCCCATCTCTAAAATCGTGAAGGGTTTCTGCCGCGGCAGCATCGTTTCCATTTGAATGATCTGCCTGGCCAGCAGCCGGCCGAAGATGGGATGGACATCGGGGCTGGTGTAGTAATCGCCGCCGAGGCCGATCCGGTCTGCGGAAGAGATGTAATACCCATCCTCCGGATCGTACAGCGCGATCTCCATGAACCGGGCGAAGGTCATCCGGCCCTTATCCCGGATCTCCTCTTGGATTTTCCGGATTAATTTAAGGTTGCCCGAATCCGACATGCCGCGATGATCTCCTTCACGTCCCATCCCTTTTCCGTATCCACCTTAACCAGACGCTCCGCTTCTTCGTGATCGAACGACTCGAACACCGAGAGCTGGCGCCGCAGGATCTCGATATCGGCGTCTGAGACATCCGTCCCGGCCGCCGCTCTTTTTGTCAGACGGGCCTCAAGAACCTCCGGCGGCGCGGTGCAATGCAGTATTGAAAAAGGCAAGGCCCTCTTCTCGGCCCATACCCTCGCAGCCTCCCGGTGCCGCCTCTGCGCATAGGTGGCATCGAGGATGGCCCAGCGTCCGCTCGCGATCACGGCCTCGGCCCGTTCCAGAAGACCGTCGTACGTCCGCTCCGTCATCTCCTGACTGTAAATACCCCGGCCGTAATCCGCCGCGGCCCGTGCCTCCTGACCCAACTCGGCGATCGATTTCCGGACCGCATCGGATCGGACCATCACGCCGCCAAGACCCTCGGCCAGATCCGCCGCGACGGTGCTCTTTCCCGATCCGCTCACGCCGGCCATCAGGATCAGGCCGGACCGATGGCCGCCGAGATAGTTCTCCGCCAGCTCAAAATAGGCCAGGGCGCGTTCCCTCGCGGCCGTTTTATCCTCTTCCGTGATCTCCGGATCGTCTAAAAGAAAACAGGCCACCTTCGCCCTCACGCAGGCGCGATAAATAAGGTAGAAATTGAGCACCGCCAGCCCGTCGTAATCCTGGGTTTTTTCAAGATAGGCATTTAAGAACCGGTTGCCGAGGCCGGAAAGCCCGCGATGATCCAGATCCATCAGTAAAAAGGCGATCTCGTTGATGACATCGATATGATTCAGAGCGTCATTGAACTCGATGCAGTCGAAAATGATCAACCGGCCTTGGTCAAGGCAGATATTCTGAAGATGCAGATCGCCGTGGCAGACACGAATCGCGCCGCGCTTGATCCGCTGATGGAACAGGTCTGTTTTCTGTTTCAAAAAATAGTCCGAATAGTCCTTAAGCTTTATGAACCGTGCCGGGCTGACTACAACACCCTGATACTTCGCCGTCTGCTCAAAGTTCCGGAGCACGTTCTCCCCGACGGCTTCCGGCGTCCCGAAGGCATCCGCGCGCTCGGCCGATTGATGGAACCGGGCCACACGTTCCGCGATGGGAAGGATATGCGCAAGCGACAAATCCCCATGCCCGGCCATGGCATCCAGCAGACCCTCCTGGCCGAATTGGACCATCTTCACGGCATACTCCACCGGCCCGCCCTTTCCCTCCACGCGGAACTCCTCGCCGTCCCGGGTGATCGGCACGACGCCCAGATAAATGTCCGGCGCCAATCGACGGTTCAAGACCACTTCTCGCTCGCAGTAATAGCGCCGTTTCTCCAGTGTGGAAAAATCGAGAAATTTCAGATCAACCGGCTTTTTTATTTTATAAGCGAAGGACCCGGTCAGAAAAACATCCGAGATATGGGTCGCAAGATGCCGGATCTCCCGGACAGGGTGGGGATATGCGGCCGGATTCATGAGCGAGCGATACCAGATCATCCGTTTCCTTTGGACCTCAGCACCCATTCCACCAGCCAAGGCGATATGATTCGGGCGGCTGCACCGCCATCCACCAGAGTACGCTGGATGAGTCCCATGTTCGCCAGACGGTCCAAGGTCGCCTTCATCGATTGACCGCCGGATATATCCCGCA
>CAKKOZ010000054.1:20432-40246 GCA_919901335.1 Nitrospiria bacterium
GGAAGCGCGATGAGCGGGTAATACCGGATCGGTTGACCGAACTCCTCTTTGTGGGCCATGGCCCATTCACCCCAGGCCACCCCGCCGGCCCAGACCACGGCACGAATCACTCCTTCCATTTTCTGAAGATGCTCACGGGACCGCCTCACCGCCGCGCCGGGATCCGGAAGAAGGACCTCGCAGTCGTCAATTAAAAGGATCACCGGTTTGGCCGATCGCGTCGGCGGCGTTTTAAAATCGAGCGCCGTGATTTTCATCGGGTCGATCAGAACCGGTCGAATCCCGTTGAGCAGGCGGCCGCTCACTTGCTGCAGCAAGGTCGTCTTGCCCATCTTCGGACCCCCGGCTACAATGGCCCAGGTCCCCTTCAAAAGATGTCCGACCAGATTTTGAACCAGCGGTCCGCGTCCAAGGACGATTTTATTTTTTTTCTTCGATTCCAATCGCAGCCTTAATCATCTTGGTCGTTTGCGTTCGGGCCTGAGTGAACGGTATTGGTCCCACGATATCGGAATATCCAGAGGAAGGCAAGCGGGTTGACTTATCGAACCCGCGCGGATAGAATCGGGCGCATGGAAACTGTTTTGGTCATCGGACTCGTCGCCGTCATCGGCCTTCTGATCGCCGTACTAATGCAGGGAAAAAATAAACCGCAGGACACCGGCATGCTGGTGATGCAGCAGCAGGTGGATGCGCTGCGGCAGCAGATCACCGAGACGATCACCGGCAACACGACCGCCCTCAATCAGCAGCTCTCTTCCGTCACGCAGCAGGTCAACCAACAGATGACCGCGATGGTCGAGCAGCTCCAAAACGCGACCGGCCAGATCGGAACGCGTCTGGATAATGCCGCGAGGGTCGTCGGCGAGGTAAAGCAGAACCTGGGCGAGCTGTCGAAGGCGACGCAACAGGTGTTCGACGTCGGGAAGGACATCGCCAGCCTTCAAGAAATACTCCGGGCCCCGAAACTGCGGGGGATTTTGGGCGAGCTGTTTTTGGGAGACCTCCTGGGCCAGATCCTTCCGCCCAACCATTTCACGCTCCAGCACCGGTTCAAAAGCGGCGAGACGGTCGATGCCGTGGTGCGGCTGGGACAATTTATGGTACCGGTCGATTCGAAATTCCCGCTTGAGAATTTCCGTCGTGTGGTCGAATCCAAAAACGACGAGGAACGGAGGGCCGCACGGAAAAAATTCAACACGGACGTCAAAAAACACGCCGACGCGATCGCCGATAAATACATCCTGCCGGACGAAGGGACATTCCCCTTCGCGCTGATGTACATCCCGGCCGAGAATGTCTACTACGAAACGATCATCAAGGATGAAAACCTGGGCGATGACAAGAGCCTGTCGGCCTATGCGCTCGAACGGAAGGTGATCCCGGTCTCGCCCAACAGCCTTTACGCCTATCTCCAGGCGATCGTGATGGGATTAAAGGGACTCCAGATCGAGAAGAGCGCCCTGATCATCATCAGCCATCTGGAACGGTTGCGGGGCGATTTTGAACGGTTCCGGAAGGAGTTCGAAGTGATCGGCACGCACCTTACCAACGCCAAGGGCCGGTACGACGAGTCATCGATCCGTCTGGATCGGTTCGGCGAGCGGCTGATCTCGGCGGGACAGGGGGACGCCCTGCCGAGCGAGCTGAAGGACGATCCGCCCCGGCTGATTTAGCCGGTACGAACCCGCGCCCGCGTCGGTCGTTTTTCGGCAACACAAACCTGGTCACGCCCGCTATTCTTCGCATGATACATGGCGTGGTCGGCCAGACGGACCAGGTCCCGTTTTGTCCGCGCATGTTCCGGATAACCGGCAACCCCGAAACTGGCCGACATCGTCACTCCCAATCCTTCTTCCTTCAAGAACTCATGGGACTTCAGACTTTTGTGCAGCCGCTGGGTGATCCGGAGGGCGGTCGGCACGTTGGTCTCCGGCAGAGCCACCACAAATTCGTCGCCGCCGTACCGCGCAATGATATCCACGGTTCGAAGGTTTTCAACAAGGAGATGCGCCACCTCGATCAGCACCTTGCTGCCCATGAGATGGCCGTGGGTGTCGTTGACGTGCTTGAAGTAGTCCATGTCGAAAAAAATGAGCGACAGGATGGAGCCGTACCGCCGGCAGCGTTCGATCTCGCGGTCGAGGATCCCATCCAGATAACGGAAGTTGAACAGCTTGGTCAGGTCATCCGTGATGGCCAGGTTCGACATGCGCTCGTAGAGCATCGCCCGTTCCAGCGCGATCGCGGCCTGATCCACCAGCTTTCGGAGAAGATCCTGATCTTTTTCGTCAAACGGTTCCCGGTTCAGCTTGTTGATCATCTCGAGGACGCCGATCGTCCGCTTCTTGTTGACGATCGGCACGCACAGAACAGACCGGGTTTTAAACCGCGTGACGCGATCCACCGCCCGGTTGAATCGCCGATCCTTTCGGACATCGTGGATCATCAACGGCTGGCCGGTTTTGGCCACCCAGCCGGCGATGCCCTGGCCGACCTTTAAGCGGAATTTTTTAAGGCCCCTCCCCTTGCTCCCTTTGGCCACCACAAATCGGAGTTCCTGCGCATCCTCGTCCAAAAGCAGCAGCGACCAGGCGTCGCACTTGATCAACCGCTGCGCCCGCTCCATGATCACCCGAAGGATCTTATTGAATTCCAGCGTGGAGGTGAGGGCCTTGCCGCTGTTGATGAAGAAGGACAGCTCCTTGGACCGTTGCGCAAGCGCCGTCCGCAGGCCGCGGTTCTCGAATCGGTATCGTTTAAGGAGCTCGGCGGTCTTCATGGTTTGGAGAGCTCCCCGTAGAGTTCGGGCCGGCGATCTTTGAAAAAGGGCCAGAGGCCGCGTGTCTCCTCGACCTCATTCAGATCGAGTTCCGAAAACAGGATTGCGTCGTTCGCCCCCGCCGGAGCGGGGATCAACTCTCCAAAGGGATTGACGCAGAAGCTCCGGCCGTAGAAATTCTGCCGTTCCTCTTTGCCGGCCCGGTTGACCCGGAGAATGAAGACGTTGTTGGCGATCGCGTTGGCACAGATCATCTTTTCCCAGCGGGACTGGGAGGCAAAGGCCGCCGCGGTCGGGGCGATGAGGATCTGGGCCCCGTGAAGCGCCAGGATGCGGCTGCCCTCCGGAAAAAAATTGTCCCAGCAGATCTGAACACCGATCCGGGCGAACGAGGTTTGGAAGACCGGAAAACCAAGGTCACCCGATTTAAAATAATATTTCTCTTCCCATAACGGAATCTGCGGGAGATGCACCTTGCGGTACCGGCCGAGCAGGGCGCCGTCTTTCTCGATGACGGCCGCCGTGGTGTAGAAGGAATCGCCGTCCTTCTCAAAAAAGGTTCCGATCAAAACCACGCCGTGCTTTCGGGCTTCCGCCTGAAGCATCGAAACGGTCGGACCGGCGATGGACTCGGCCCATTGGAAATGATCCTTTCGGCTCTCAAAGGCAAACCAGGGCAGGGTAAAGAGCGGCGGGGTGGCGATGATCCGGGCGCCCCGTTCAGCGGCCAGCGCAATCATCTCGACGGCCTTCGTGAGATTGGCGGCGGGATCTTTGGAGCATCTCATCTGGATGCCGGCGATTTTCAGCATGGAGCCCCGATTATTGTCCATGGCATTTTTTATATTTTTTCCCGCTCCCGCAGGGGCAGGGATCGTTCCGGCCGACCTTCTGGACATCCCGCTGAACCGTCTTGGCATGGGCCGGCGTCTCGCCGCGGCTGAATTGAAGCGGCGGCCGGGGAACCGACGGACGGACCGCCGGGGGCGGCTCATCTTTCGCCACCTGGATCTTGAAGAGATGTTCCACCGCGTCGTTTTTGATCCGTTCCATCATCGCCACGAACATCTCGAACCCTTCCCGCTTGTATTCCACGAGAGGGTCCTTCTGCCCGTAGCCCCGGAGGCCGATTCCTTCTTTCAGGTAATCCATCGAGAGAAGATGATCCTTCCACTGGGTGTCAATCACCCGGAGCATCACCATTTTCTCCAACCGGCGCATCAGCGGCCCGCCCAACTCGGCCTCTTTTTTCTTATAGGCTTCGTCGATCGTTTGAACCAGCGCCTCCCGCATGGCCTCGCGCCCCAGCTCTTTCAGCTCCGATTCGCCGTCCAGGTTGATCATAAACTGGCGCAGGACCGCCTCGCCCAATCCCTTGAAATCCCATTCTTCGGGGTAAACCTCTTCCGGACAGTACCGATCCAGAATCTCTTTCAGGCGGTCATCCATCATTCCGAGGAAGAGGTCGGTCAGGTTCTCGCCGCGAAGGATCCGGCGGCGCTGCTCGTAGATCACCTCGCGCTGCTTGTTCATGACGTCGTCGTACTCGATCAGCTGCTTCCGGACATCGAAATGATGCGCCTCGACTTTCTTCTGGGCGGTCTCGATGGCGCGGGTCACCATGCGGTGCTCGATCGGAATCCCCTCTTCCATTCCGAGTCGCTGCATCAGCCCCGAGATCCGCTCCGAACCGAAGATCCGCATGAGATCATCCTCAAGCGAAAGATAAAACCGCGACGATCCCGGATCGCCCTGTCGGCCGGCCCGTCCCCGCAACTGGTTGTCGATCCGGCGGCTCTCATGGCGCTCGGTGCCCACAATATGGAGACCGCCCGACGCCACCACCTCGGCTTTCTCGGCCTCGCACTCTTTTTTAATCCGCTCCAGATGCCAGGCCTGCTCGGCCGGCGGCATCTCGGGCTGCTGAACGAGATGCCGTTTGAATAGGAAGTCGGGGTTCCCGCCCAGTAGGATATCCGTGCCGCGGCCGGCCATGTTGGTCGCGATCGTCACGGCACTTTTGCTGCCGGCCTGGGCGATGATCTCGGCCTCCTTCTCATGATACTTGGCGTTCAGGACGGAATGTTTGACCCCCTGCTGCTTGAGGAGACCGCTCAGGCGCTCGGATTTCTCGATCGAAATCGTGCCCACCAGAACCGGCTGGCCTTTTTGATGGAGTTCGGCCGCCTCCTCAACGATCGCATTAAACTTCTCGCGCTCCGTGCGGTAGACGACATCGGCATAATCCTTTCGGATCATGTTCTGGTTGGGAGGGATGACCATCACGTCGAGGTTGTAGATCTTCGCAAACTCCGCCGCCTCGGTGTCGGCCGTGCCGGTCATCCCGGCCAGCTTTTTGTATAACCGGAAATAGTTCTGGAACGTGATCGAGGCCAGCGTCTGATTTTCGTTGGCGATCTTCACGTCCTCTTTGGCCTCGACGGCCTGGTGCAGCCCGTCGCTCCAGCGCCGGCCCGGCATCAGCCGGCCGGTGAACTCATCCACGATGACCACTTCGCCGTCCTTGACGACATAGTCCACATCGCGTTTGAAGAGCGCGTGGGCTTTCAGGCCCTGAATGACGTGATGAACCAGGGACATATTGGCAAGGTCGTACAGATTGGAAACCCCCAGCAGCCCCTCGACCTTCGCATTGCCGTCCTCCGTCAGGGTGACCGTCTTCGTTTTTTCTTCGAGGGTATAGTCCTCCGGAATTTTTAGGGTCGGGATGATCCGGTTGATCCGGTGGTATTTGTCCGTGGACTCCTCGGTCGGGCCGGAGATAATCAACGGCGTCCGGGCTTCATCAATAAGAATGCTGTCCACTTCATCCACGATGGCGTAATAAAGATCTCTCTGAACGCACTGGCTCAGATCCGCCGTCATGTTGTCCCGGAGGTAGTCAAATCCGAACTCGTTGTTCGTTCCATAGGTGATATCGGCCCGATAGGCTTCCGGCCGGCTCACCGGCCGCAGGTGCTGCAGGCGGCGGTCGTCCGCTTCATAGGCGGGATCGAACCGGAACGCGGCCTCGTGCTGGATCACGCCCACCGATAAACCCAGTGAATGGTAAATCAGCCCCATCCACTGTGCGTCCCGTTTGGCCAGGTAATCATTGACCGTGATCAGATGGGCGCCGAGCCCGGTCAAGGCGTTCAGATATAACGGCAAGGTGGCCACGAGCGTTTTCCCTTCGCCCGTTTTCATCTCGGCGATCTTGCCTTCGTGCAAGACGACCCCGCCCAGCAGTTGGACATCAAAATGCCGCATCCCCAGCCGCCGGCGCGACGCCTCCCTCACCACGGCAAAGGCCTCGGGGAGAATTTCATCCAGCGGCAGTCCGGAGGCCAGGCGCGACCGGAACTCCTCTGTCTTCGACCGGAGTTGCGGGTCGTCCAGCCTCGAGAGGGTCGGTTCCAGGGCGGAGATCCGCTGCACCATCGGGGCCAGCCGTTTCAGCTCCCGATCATTTTTGGTTCCGACAAGTTTTCGAATCAGCATTCCAAACATTATTCCGCCCGCTCCAAAACAGCCCCACCATAATACCACAACACGGAAAAAACACGCAAAAACATTAGAGCATAAAAAACCCCGGCAAGGCGTTCGCCTTGTCGGGGTTTTAACAGGACCAAATTTTATGGGTTGGTTATTGTACCTTTATCACATTCGATGCCTGGGGGCCTTTTTCCCCATCGACCACATCGAATTCAACCTCCTGACCCTCGGTCAAGACCTTAAATCCCTCTCCCTGAATCGCCGAGAAATGGACGAAGACGTCTCCGCCGCCGGCCTGTTCGATAAAACCAAACCCCTTTTTTTCGTTGAACCACTTCACCTTCCCTTTAGCCATTACGCTGAACCTTCCCTGCGATCCGTCCCGAAACACAAAAGCGGAACGGCTATTAATAACCGAGCAAGCGGCCTACATAAGATGGCCCGCTTCCTCCCCCCCCTAAACCATTTTTTATCAAAGGGTGACGTGCTAATTGAGGATGTACCTCAAAGGATTAACCGGGACATGATTGACGAAGACTTCGTAATGAACGTGGGGACCCGTTGATAGTCCCGTATTACCCACCAAACCGATCACGTCCCCCCGTTTCACCTTCTGGCCGATCCGGACATTCACTTTGGCCAGGTGTCCGTACATCGTCTGCATTCCGTAACCGTGATTGAGCTTGATCATCTTGCCGAGACCGCTGTCAAAGCCTTCGTAGCCGACCACGCCGCCGGCCGTCGCCAGCACCGGGGTGTCCCGACGCGAAGCCACATCAATCCCGTTGTGCATCGAGACGCTTCCGGTAAACGGCGAGAGCCGGTTTCCGAATCCCGACGTCAGCCACCCTCGAACGGGCCAGATGGAAGGGGTTGAGGCCCACAGGGAACGCCGGCCTTTCATCGCCTCGGTCAGCTCTTCAAAACTCAATTCCTGGGCCGACGCGTCGGACTTCAACCGGTCGAGATCCTCATCTATTTTCTTGAGGCCCTCTTCCCGCACCATCCCGTCCTGATAAACCGCGTCCGTTCCGCGCTCCTCCGGCCCCCCCAGCCCCATGAGCTGGTCGGCTTGCGGCGGCGGACCGATGTCCGTAATCACCCGAAGCTTGGCGTCGAGATCTTTTAAGCGCGCCATCTGCTTTTGTAAATCGGTGACATTGGAGGCAAACGTCTGGATTTGGATTTTCTGAACCTTGGTTTCCTGCCGAAGGGACTTCAGTTCCCATATATCACCGATTTGGTAGAAATACTGGACAATAAAAACGAGAAGAAGGATGGTAAAAAAAGCGGTGGTGCCAAGAATAACCTTTAAGGTCTGCTTGCCGAGACTAAACCGGTAGGCCTTGGAGCTGGGCGTCGGTATAATCATTACGGTGTACGATTCTCTTAATCTTTTCATGGGGTAACCTCAAAAAAGAGGGTTGATCGTACCATGCCCTAAAAATCTTGTCAAGAATTTTTTGCTCTTTTGTTCGGGACAACAAAAGATCCAATTTCGGCAAACAAATTAAACGGTTCTAAAATACCGTATATGAGCCCATTGGTTAAAATTCTACTACATCTTGGGCCGTTCTCGAATTTCTTTTCATGGCGGGTCGAACGGTTAACGCGTGATCTTTCGTATCCATTCGAGATAGTCTTTCGAACCGCGAATGATCGGCAGGGCGATGATCTCCGGAACAGAGTAGGCGTGGAGGGATTTAACCCGCTTCACAAGACGATCAAAACAGGACTGCCGTGTTTTAATCATCAGGAGGGACTCCCGCTCCTGGCGGATCTTGCCCTGCCAGAAGAAAATCGATGCGACCCGCGGGATGATATTCGCGCAGGCCGCCAGTTTTTCTTCGACAAGTCGCCTCCCGATCGTCCGGGCTTCCCTCAAAGACGGGGCGGTGATTAAAACAACAATCTCTTTCGGCATGGATCCGTTTCCTTCGGGGTTTACGTTGTCAATTGGAGAGCCGTCCGAAAATAGTCTACCGTCAACTTGAGGCCGTCCGGCAGCGGGACACTGGGCTCCCAGTCGGTCGCCTTCTTCAGTTTCGTGTAATCCAACACGCTGCGGGCCTGCTCCCCGCGCTTTTCGGGCCCGTACACCTCCCGGGTCTTTGCGCCGGTGACCTCGACCATGTGACGGAAGAGCTGATTAACCGATGTCTCCCGGCCGGTGCCGACATTAAAAATTCCCTGAACACCGTCCTCAAGCACCGCCATGTGCGCCTCGACCACGTCCTGCACGAAAACGTAATCCCGCGTCTGCTTCCCGTTGCCGTTGATAATCGGCTGGTCGTTCAGCAAGGCCTTCTGGCTGAAGATCGCCACCACGCCCGCCTCCCCGAAAGGGTCCTGGCGCGGGCCGTAGACGTTGGCATAACGCAGCGCCACATAGCCCAGGCCGGCCGCCTGCCGGTAGTAGTACAGGTAATGCTCGCCGGCCAGTTTGCTGATGCCGTACGGAGAAACGGGATGGAGCGGGTGCGTTTCGGGCGCCGGGAAGACCTGCTGCTCGCCGTACACGGCGCCGCCGGACGAGGCAAAGATCACCTTTCTGGCGCCGCACCGTACCGCGTTTTCCAGTACGTTGAGGAGTCCGAGGATGTTCACCTGCGCGTCGAAGATCGGATCGGCGACGGAACGACGGACGTCCATCTGGGCCGCGTGGTGACTGATCAGGTCCGGCTTTTCATTTTTGAAGATCTTTTCGATCTTTGGATTTAAAATGTCTACCTTGTAGAACCGGGCGGCGGGGTTGAGGTTTTTCTTTTTTCCAGTGGAAAGGTTGTCCACCACCACCACGTCGTGCCCCTCTCGAATCAGCCGATCCACGATATGGGACCCGATGAATCCCGCTCCGCCGGTGACCAGTACCTTCATGGATTCTCCTTGTTCCCCTGATTAATGGTAGGGGCGAGGCGATGCCTCGCCCTTGACTCTGGGCGACCCGCCGGATCGCCCCTACGGTTTGTTTGCCCGATACCATTCCACAAATTTTTTGAGGCCTTCTTCAATGGAGGTTCGGGGTTCATACCCTAAAAGCCGCTTGGCCTTGCTGACAGCCGCAAAGGTCAGCGGAACATCACCGGCCTGGAGCGGCATGGCCTCGATCTGCGCCTTCTTCCCCAGGGCCGTTTCGATCTTCGCCACCAGGTCCCGGAGATCGGTCGTTTGGGACCCGCCGATATTCAGGATCTCGTACGGCTGCGGCTTCGCAAGGGCCCGAATGACGCCCTCGACGACATCCGAGATATAGGTGTAGTCGCGGCGGGAGGTTCCGTCGCCGAAAACGGGAACCGGCCGGCCGGAATCGATCAGCCGCGTGAATTTATGGATCGCCATTTCGGGCCGCTGTCGCGGGCCGTAGACGGTGAAGAAGCGCAGGCAGGTCACCGGAAGGCCGTAGAGATGATGGTAGGTGTAACACAACAACTCTCCGGCCCGCTTGGTGGCGGCGTACGGCGAGATCGGAAAGTCGGCCGGGTCTTCTTCCGAAAACGGCGTCCGGTTGGCGATGCCGTAAACAGAAGACGAGGACGCAAACACAAAATTTTTGACCTGGGAGGATCGAACCGCTTCGAGAAGCCGTGTCGTTCCCTGAACATTCACGTCATGGTAGAGAACCGGATCTTGTATGGACGGCCGTACGCCCGCGCGCGCCGCCGCATGAAAGACGGCCTCGATCCGCTCTTCCCGGAATAGACCGTCCAGCGTAGATTCATCCCGGATGTCGCCCTCGATCAGCCGGAAGCTCGATTTTTTTTGGGCCGATGCCAGATTGGCGTGCTTGACGGCGGGATCGTAGAAGGAATCAAAATTATCCAGACAAACGACCCGGCTTCCCTCCGCCAGCAGACGTTCGATCACATGGGAACCGATAAACCCCGCGCCGCCGGTGACTAAAATCGTCTTCATGGTTGCACAAAATGGATGAGATATTCGACATTGCCCTTTTGTCCCGTGATCGGCGAAGGGATCACGCCTTTTGAGATCCATCCCATCGATTCGGCAAAACGGACGACGCTCTCCACGGCCCGTTCCCGTTTTACCGGGTCCCGGACGATGCCGCCCTTGCCCACTTCTCCCTTGCCCACTTCAAACTGGGGCTTGACCAGCGCGATGATCACTCCGTTCGGCTTTACGAGTTCGGCCACCTTCGGCAATACCTTGGTCAACGAGATGAATGAAACATCAATCGTCGCCAGATCCACCGGCTCCGGAATCCGGCCGGACGGGAGGTTCCGAATGTTCATCCGGTCGATCACATGGACCCGGGAGTCCTGACGGAGGGACCAGGCCAATTGACCGTACCCAACGTCAACCGCATAAACCCGGGCCGCGCCATGCTGAAGGAGACAGTCCGTGAACCCGCCGGTCGAGGCCCCGATATCGGCCGCGACCTTCCCGCCCAGATCCAGGCCGAAACACATGATCGCGGCCTCTAATTTCAAACCTCCGCGGCCGACATACCGGAGGGCCGTCCCGGCCGCATCGAGACGGATCCGTATCACGGCATCATCCCCCACAGGAGTTCCGGCCTTGGTCGCACCCGATCCATTTACTTCAACCGCGCCGGCCAGGATCAGTGCCTGAGCCTTCTCACGGCTTTCAACAAGGCCGCGATCAACCAGAACGCGGTCCAATCGTTTCTTGATCCGTTTTTTGACGGATGGGGAGATCATCGACTAACCCATACGCCGGGGCATTTCCGCCTTCGGAAGGCCCGCCTGGATGAAGGATTGGATGTCGCGAAGAAGCGTTTCGGTCGTGAATCCGAACCGCTCGCGCAGCAGCCGGACACCGCCGTGCTCAATGAACAGATCCGGCAGGCCGATCCGTTTCACCGCCGTGCCGACCAGGCCTTCCTCTTCCAGGACCTCTAAAACGGCCGACCCAAAACCGCCCTGCAACACATGCTCCTCGACCGTCACCAGCCGGCGGGTCTTTCGCGCCAGCTGCACGATCAAGTCGCGATCGATCGGTTTGACAAAACGGGCGTTCACCACGGCCGTGGAAATTCCCTCTTTTTCAAGCTCGCGGGCCACGGCAAGCGAAGGATGGACCCCGTGCCCCAGCGCCAGAATCGCCAGGTCGTTCCCGTTTTTCAGCAACTCGGCTTTGCCGATCGGAAGACGCAAAAGCCGGGCGTCCATTTCGGCCCCCACCCCTTCACCGCGCGGGTAGCGGATCGCCGTCGGCCCGTCATGCTTCAGGGCCGTGTGCAGCATATGCTGAAGCTCATTCTCATCCTTCGGGGCCATGACAACCAGGTTTGGGAGAATGCGAAGGAAACCGATATCGAAGATGCCATGGTGCGTATGGCCGTCTTCACCCACGAGACCGGCGCGGTCCAGACAGAGGACGACCGGCAGGTTCTGGATGCAGACGTCATGGACGATTTGATCGTACGCACGCTGCATGAAGGTGGAATAGATCGCGACCACCGGGCGAAGGCCGGAGACCGCCAGCCCGGCCGCAAACGTGACGGCGTGGGGCTCGGCGATCCCGACATCGTAACAGCGATCGGGAAATTCCTTGTCAAACTGGGAGAGCCCCGTGCCCTCCGGCATCGCCGCCGTGATCGCCACGATCTGCTTGTCCCGCTTCGCCAGCTTGACCAGCGTCGAGGCGAAGACCTGCGTATAGGTCGGGAAACGGGCCGCCTTGCGGGCCTCTCCAGTCCCGACCTGGAACGGCGAGGCGGCATGGAGCGTCACCGGATTCTTCTCGGCCGGCTCGTATCCCTTGCCTTTCTTCGTGATGACATGTACCAGGATCGGGCCTTTCAACCGTTTTATATTCTCCAGCGTCGGGAAGAGATGCTCAAACCGGTTTCCGTCAATCGGCCCGATGTATTGAAACCCCAGCTCTTCAAACAAAAGCCCCGGGCCGATGAGACCCTTGGCCGATTCTTCCACCTTGTGCACGGCCTTGATCATCGGCTCGCCGATTCGCGGAATCGTCTTCAGAAGATGTTTCGTTTCTTCTTTCACCTTGGTATAGAACTGGCTGGTGATGATCCGGGAAAGGTAGGCCGAGATCGCCCCGACATTTTTTGAGATCGACATCTCGTTGTCGTTTAAGATGACGATAAAATCCTTTTTGGAGGCCCCGGCCTGATTGAGCCCTTCGTAAACCATCCCGGCCGTCATCGCGCCGTCCCCGATCACGGCGATCACCTTGGAGTCCTCGCCCAAATGATCCCGCGCCTCGACCATGCCCAGCGCGGCCGAGATCGAGGTCCCGGCGTGACCGGCATTAAATGTGTCGTACGGGCTCTCTTCGCGCCGGGTAAAACCGCTCAAGCCCCCGAACTGACGGATGGTATGAAATTGATCCCGCCGGCCCGTAATCAGTTTGTGCGTATACACCTGGTTCCCGGTATCCCAGACGATCTTGTCTCGCGGCGCGTCGAAGACGGCATGCAGCGCCAGCGTCAATTCCACAATGCCCAGATTGGTCGCAAGATGCCCCCCGTTCAACGAGGTCACGCGGATGATTTCCTCCCGGATCTCCTGCGCCAGCCGGGGCAACTCGGTCCGTGGGAGTTTTTTCAGATCCTCCGGGCTGTTGATCCCGTCCAACAAACGCATACGTTCTCCTGTTGAGATTATGATTTCCGTGCCACGATGAACCGCGCAATCGCCCGAAGGGGATCCGCTTCGGGACCAAAAGACGACAACGCCTCCTGCGATTCACGGATCAATTGATCCGCAAGTTGCTTGGACTTGGCCAGACCCACCCTGATCGGATAAGTCAATTTTTGATGAGCCCCGTCTTTTCGAACCCGTTTCCCGGTTTCCTTCTCCGTTCCTTCCACGTCCAGTATATCGTCCGCCACCTGAAACGCCAGTCCCACCTTTTCCCCATAGACCGTCAGTGAAGACAGCGCCTCCGGCCCGGCCGCTCCCAGGATGGCGCCGATGCGGACGGCGGCGCGGATCAGCGCGCCGGTTTTATGGGAATGAATGTAGCGGAGGGTTTCTTCCGAAATCGTTTGCGGCACCGTCGATCCCTCGGACTCCATATCCACGAACTGCCCCCCGACCATGCCGAGACTTCCGGCCGCCCGCCCGAGCTCATGAATGACCGAAAGCAGTGTATCCGGCGGGATCGTCCGATTCAAGCGCCGGTCCGAGAGCAGCGCAAAGGCCGCCGTCAGAAGCGCATCGCCCGCCAGAATGGCCGCGGCCTCACCGAATTTCTTGTGGGAGGTGAGCCGGCCGCGGCGGGTGTCATCGTTGTCCATCGCCGGCAGGTCGTCGTGGATCAGCGAATAGGCATGGATCAACTCGATCGCGGACACGACCGGAAGCGCGTCGTTTATATCAAGGGACCGCCCTTTTCCCGCCACAGCTTCAAAGGCCGCGATCGCAAGGATCGGTCGAATCCGCTTTCCTCCCGAAAAAAGGCTGTACCGCATCGCCTCATGGAGGCGCCCAGGAACGGTCATCACCACCGGCAGGCAGGTCTCCAGCGTCCCGTCGATCAACGCCCGCCGGTCCTGGAGATAGCGCTCCAGTTCTTGATCACTTTCGGTCTTCAGCCTCATCGACGTTTTCTTCGTCTTCCCCGCCCGGATCAAACGGCTTCGGCCGTTTCCGGCCGTCTTTATCCTGCAACAGGATCTCGACCTTTCGTTCGGCCTCTTCCAGCATCTTCAGGCAGCCCTTCGAAAGCCGAACCCCCTCCTCGAAAATCTTTAACGACTCTTCCAGCGGGAGATCGCCTTTTTCAAGCTGTCCCACGATCGTCTCGAGCCGGGCCAGCGCATCCTCAAATTTGAATTGGGCCATCGGGCTATCCTTCCGTTTCTTCGACACGGCAGATCAGGGAACCCCGGTGCAGCCGGACATGCACCTGTTCGCCGGGCCCCGCCAACCGCGCTTCTTTTATGAGCGTCATTTCGGGGAGTTTCCGCGTGATGCTGTAACCGCGATTTAAGATGGCCAGCGGACTCAAGCTGTCCATGGTTGTGAGCAGGGATTCGAGACGATTGCGCTTCTGGCGTAGATAAAAACCGGTCTGGAGCTCAAATTGTTTTGTCAGCTCTTGAGCCCGGCTCGCCAGACGGCGAAGCCGTTCCACCGGGCTCCGGTGCCGGAGACTCTCGCGGACATGCGTAAGCCGCTGGGCCTGGTGTCGCATGGCGTTGAACAAGCCCTGACGGATGCGTCCATCCAGCTCATCCAGGCGGAGAAGGTGGGCCTCGATCGCCTTGCGGGGGTCTCGAAGCGACCGCTGATAGACCCGCAGCCGGCTTCGGGCCATCTCAAGGCCATGCCGCATCGACTGATCCAGGCGGGCCCGTTGAAACTCGAGTTGGTCCTGACATTCTTTTCGGGTTCGAACCACCATCTCGGCCGCCGCGGTCGGCGTGGGCGCACGGAGATCCGCGACGAAATCCGCGATGGTGTAATCCCCCTCGTGGCCGACGGCCGAGATCACGGGAATTTTCGATCGAAAAATCGCGCGGGCAACGGCTTCTTCGTTAAAGGCCCAAAGGTCTTCCAACGAGCCGCCCCCGCGGCTCACGATCAGAAGATCGAGCCGGCCCCGCTCATTTAATTCATCCATGGCCGAAGCGATGGCCGCCGCGGCACCCTCCCCCTGAACCGGCACCGGATGGATCAAAATCCCCAGACGGGCCCGGCGTCGGCCCAAAACTTTCAGAATGTCCCGAATCGCCGCGCCCGTGGGTGACGTCACGAGGCCGATGCGTTGAGGGAAAACCGGCAGCGGCTTTTTGCGCGATGAGTCGAACAATCCTTCTTTTTGAAGACGTTCTTTCAGCTGCTCAAAAGCCGCCTGGAGCGCCCCGACCCCCCGGGGCTCGATATAATCAATGACGATCTGATACTCCCCGCGCGGCTCATAAACCGTCACGCGGCCGCGGCATAAAACCTGCTGGCCCTCCCTGGGAACAAATTTGATGGAGCGGCCCGATGCGCGAAAGATTACGGCCCGCAGCTGTGCGTTCTCATCCTTCAACGTTAAATAAAGATGGCCGGAGCTCGGTATTTTCAGGTTGGAGATTTCTCCCTCGACCCAGACATCGGCGAACCGGCTCTCGATCTGTTGTTTGATCAACCGCGTCAGGGCCGATACGGAAAGAATCTGTGCGTTGGAACGATTCAGGGTCATGGCCTAAGGGACGGTGCGTTTTATTCCGTATCTTTCACTTGAAGGCGGACGATGGATTGCGCCCGCCCGTTCGCATCAATCGTCAGGAGCGTCGCGGAGATGACGGACGGGCCGGCGGCTGTTTCGAACCGCTGCGGCATTTGGTTTAGGAATTTGTGGATCACCTGGTCTTTGTTCATCCCGATGACCGAATGCATCGGTCCCGTCATCCCCACATCCGTGAGATAGGCCGTGCCTTTCGGCAGGATCTCTTCATCGGCCGTCTGGACGTGAGTATGGGTTCCCAGGACGGCGGAGACCTCCCCGTCCAGGTACCAGCCCATCGCCCGCTTCTCGGACGTGGCCTCGGCATGCATATCCACGATGATGATCGGCGTCTCGGCGCGCAGCCGCGCGATCTCGCGCTTTGCGATCTGGAAGGGACAGTTCAGGGTCGGCATGAAGACCCGGCCCATCAACTGGAGCACTGCAATCTTTTCGGTCCGGCTGAGGCTCATCACGGTCGAACCTGCGCCCGGCGTCGAATCGGGATAATTGGCCGGGCGAAGCAGGCGCGGCTGATTCGCGATGTAATCAATGATCTCTCTTTTATCCCAGACATGGTTCCCGGTGGTGAGGACGTCAATGCCCAGAAGATACAGCTCTTCCGCAATCTTGGGGGTGATCCCAAAACCGCCCGCAGCGTTTTCACAGTTGGCGATGACGAAATCTATCTCGTACGTCCCCACCAGGTGGCTCAGCCTCCGGGCCAGGATGTTCCGCCCCGGTTCGCCGACAATGTCTCCGATCATTAAAATTTTCACGGAATATTCCCGAATGTAAAATGTAGGGGCACGGCGCGCCGTGCCCCTACTACAATGTTATCTGGCGTATTCAATGTACCGATTCTCACGGATCACGGTGACCTTGATCTGGCCGGGATAGGCCAGCTCCTGCTCCACTTTCTTAGCGATCTCCCTTGAGATCATGGCCGATTCGGCATCCGAGACCTCGTCCTGCTTTACGATGATCCGAATCTCACGTCCGGCCTGGATCGCATAGGCCTTCTCGACGCCCTTGAAGGTAATGGCAAGCTGTTCCAATTTTTCCAACCGCTTCACGTACGTTTCAGCCGATTCCCTCCGAGCGCCTGGTCTCGCCGCCGAAAGACCCTCTGCACCCATCACGAGGATCGACTCGATGCAGTTCGCCTCGATCTCACCGTGGTGGGCGGCGACGGCATTCACCACCTTGGGCGACTCGCCGTACCGCTTGACCAGTTCACCCCCCAAGGCCGCATGGGATCCTTCTTCCTCATGACTGATCGCCTTGCCGATGTCATGGAGCAGCGCCGCCCGCTTGGTCAATTTTACGTCCATGCCCAGTTCCGAAGCCATGATCCCGGCGATAAAGGCCGCCTCCCGTGAATGGGCCAGATTGTTTTGTCCGTAGCTGGTCCGGTACTTGAGGCGTCCCAGTGTTTTCACGATCTCGGGATGGATGTCCTGAAGTCCAAGGTCGAAGATGATCTTCTCGGCCTCTTCCTTCATCAGTTTGTCCAGCTCCTTTTTAACCTTCTCAACCATCTCCTCGATCCGGGCCGGATGAATCCTCCCATCCGACATCAAACGCTCCAGAGCGATCTTCGCGATCTCCCGACGGTAGGGATCGAACCCCGAGATGATCACCGCATCCGGCGTGTCGTCGATGAGCAGGTCAATGCCCGTGGCGCTTTCCAGCGCACGGATATTGCGGCCCTCGCGGCCGATGATCCGTCCCTTCATGCCTTCGTTCGGCAGGTTCACGACCGAGATGGTCGCCTCAGCGATATAATCCCTCGACAACCGCTGCATGGCGGTGACCATGATCTCTTTCGACTCCCGTTCGGCCTTCTCGCGGGTTTCTTCCGTGATCCGCTTCATCATCTTGGCCGCGTCGTACCTCGCCTCTTCTTCCATCGCGTGCATCAGCTGTTTCTTGGCCTCCTCGGCCGTGATGCCTGATACCCGTTCCAGCTGCTGCCGCTGCTCGCGCAGACTGTCTTCCAACTGCGTTTCCTTTTCTCGAATCACTTTTTCCCGCCCCACCAGATCCCGATCCAATCGGTTCAGATCGTTCTCGCGACGATCCAACTGGCCGGCCCGCTTATCCAGCTGCTCTTCCCGCTGGCCCAGACGGCGCTCCAGCGCGGTCAGTTCCGAACGGCGCTCCCGTGTTTCCTTTTCAAGCTCTGTTCGCTCCTGCAGGAGACGGCCCTTGCTTTCGATCTGGGCCTCTCGCTGTTTGTTCTCGGCCTCCTGTTCGGCGTTGCGGATGACCCGCGCCGCCATGGCTTCCGCCTCTTGAAGCTTTCTGGAAATTCCTTCTCGACGAAGGTAAAACCCGACCGCCACACCGGCCAGACCGGCTCCGATCGCTGTGATGACTGCAATGATCCAGGCAGTAATCATCGTCACCCCTTCCTCATGTTGAAGAGATCCATTATTGGACATGCCTGCCGCGGTTCGCAGCACGCAGGCTGGTTACAGATGAAGAAAAACAGGCGGGCAGATCAGGACGTCTGTGCTGAAGAAAGAAATGGGACGGGTGGATCGCTGGATCAAAGGCACATGTTCGAGGTTTTGGTTTCTATTGCATGAAACGACCGTGACCCATAAGACCGCACATCATGGGTCGCTGCCGGCGACTTCCGACCGGTCGAATCCAAAACCGTATTCATGCCTCCTGCCATTATCCAAACGTTAAGGTTCTCCGGTTCACTTCCTTTGGTTCAGACATCAAACCGGATTGGTTCCCCCTTAATATCGAAATCCAAAACCATCCCATTCTTCTTTATTCTCTTTATTCAGAACGTCTCAATATCGTTTCCCGACCTGCTCTTCTCCCTTGTTAAAATCAAGCCCCCGCGGCTGCCGTGGCGAAGTGGAATGTCTTAAACCCGGGTATCCAGGTGGGCGCCGTGATGGAAACTTTAGGCTTCCCCTCGTTACATGGGGCTTGCACACCATTTCCAGAATACAGCTCCCAAAGACAAGGTGTTGGGTCAAATTTTCTCACCCCTCACCAACATCGCAGGGACAACTCGTTCAGCCCTTATGGACGACTCCAGACATTTCTTCCCGGGGCCAGTGTAGCAAAACATTACCAACAATTCAAGTAAAAAATGGCCCTCGCAAACCCAATAAACGAAAGCCGCTGGAGGGGACTGCCCCTACCTATTTCCTAATTCCATCGACCGCTTCGTGGCCGCCTCGACCGCCTCGATCAACGTCGCGCGGAGGCCGCCGCGTTCCAACGCCGAGATCCCGGCGATCGTCGTTCCACCGGGCGAGGCCACCTGATCTTTGAGCTCCCCGGGATGTTTCTTCGTTTCGAGCACCATCTTCGCCGCGCCGGCCACGGTCTGGGCCGAAAGAAACATCGCCACGGCGTTGGGCAGGCCCATCTTCACACCGCCCTCGGCCAGCGCCTCGATTACCATGAAGACAAAGGCCGGGCCGCTTCCGGACAGCCCCGTCACGGCATCCAGATGCTTTTCGGAAAGCTCAACCGCCACGCCCACCGCCTCAAGGATCGTCTTCACGTTCTCGACGTCTTCCTTCGTCGCCCGCTTTCCCGGGCTGAAGGCCGCGGCTCCCTGGCCGATTAAGGCCGGCGTGTTCGGCATTACGCGAATGATCCGCGCCTCGGCGCCCGCGACCTCCTCGATCGCCTTGATCGGTACGCCGGCCGCGATCGAGACGATGAGGTGATCTTGGGTCAGCAGTCCTTTCACCTCCTGAAGCACGGAACGAATCATGTCGGGCTTTAAGGCCAGCAGGATGGTCTCGGCCGATTTGACCACGATGGAATTGTCCGAGGTCGTTTTAATCCCGGTATCCTGCTTCAAAGCCGAAAGCAGACCGGGATCTACATCGCTTGCCGTAATCTTATCGGGTGAGAGAACCCCGGCCTTTAAGATTCCGCGGATCAAGGCCGATCCCATCTTACCCGCCCCGATCACGCCCAATCGCCGCTTCAGTTTCGCCATCGCAAACCCTCCAAAATCATTCGCTCTCAGAATACTCCGAACGCCCGCCATTTTCAAGCGGTTCAAACCGTTCCCGGCCGATTAAGACCACTCTGGCAGCGGCCTCGTTGGTTTGACACGTGCCTATTGTTGGCGTACCATGCCAACGATTAAAGCGAGATACAGGGGAAAACACCATGAAGATTAAAAAAGTTCAGATCGGGATCAAAGGAATCAAAAAAGCTCTTGATGATTTCGTGCAGGCCGGAGCGGCCATTGAGCGAGGGGGAAAAGTAAAGCGGGAGGTTGGAATTTACTTTGAGAACATCGCCGCCTTCCGAAAAACTTTGACCCCCAAGCGATTAGAACTCCTGCATCTGATTAAAACGCGCCGCCCCAAGAGTCTCC
>CAKKOZ010000055.1:0-8489 GCA_919901335.1 Nitrospiria bacterium
TGGTCAAAGGAGCGGCCGGGCAAGCGATCCAGAACATGAATCTGATGATGGGCTATGAAGAGACCCTGGGGCTGACCGCGCCGGGATTGTTTCCATAAAAAGGGCCGACGATGAAAAAAGTACAAGGAGGAATAACAGCCGTGAAAGGCTTTCGCGCCGCGGGCCTTCATTGCGGAATCAAATCCGGACGAAGACCGGACCTCGCACTGATCGCGGCGGATCATCCCTGTTCTTCTGCCGCGGTGTTTACCACCAACCGGGCGGCGGCCGCCCCGGTTCTCATCACCCGGAAACATGCCCGTAAGGGAAAACTTCAGGCGATCGTGGCCAACTCGGGATCCGCAAATGCCTGTACGGGCCATCAGGGATTGGCCATTGCAGAACAGATGGCCGCGATAACCGGGGAGCGGCTTGGAATCCCACCCGGCCGGGTCGCGGTGGCCTCCACCGGAAAGATTGGCGCGCCCCCATCTCTTAAGGCGCTCCAGACCGGAATTCCCCGGGCCGTCTCCGCTCTAAGCGCAAAGGGAAGCCGAAAAGCGGCGGCGGCCATCATGACGACCGATACCTTTACGAAAGAGTCCGCAGTGCAAGTGAGGATTCTCGGAAAAACCGTCACGATAGGAGGAATTGCCAAGGGATCCGGGATGATTCATCCCGATATGGCCACGATGCTGGCCTTCCTGACCACGGACGCCCGGATATCCTCCGCACGGCTTCAAAAAATGCTGAAAGCGGCCGTGGATCCATCCTTTAACATGGTCTCGGTGGACGGAGAAACCAGCACGAATGACATGGTCGTCTGTCTGGCCAACGGAGCCGCGGAAAATGAATCCATTGAAAAATCCCCGGCGGCAAAAAGGGCTTTTCAGGCAGCCCTCGACACCGTCTGCGTCGAACTTGCCAAAATGATCGCCCGGGACGGTGAAGGCGCCACGAAATTGGCGGAGATCCGAGTCACCGGGGCCAAAAGCGAGGAAGCGGCTCGAAAAATCGCCCGCCGGATCTCCCAATCACCCCTCGTCAAGACCGCCTTTCTAGGAGAGGACGCCAACTGGGGCCGTATCGCTTCGGCGGCGGGTTCCGCCGGGGTAAAGTTTGATCCCGGCCGGGTGAATATTTTTTTTGACAATGTCGCGGTGGTCCAAAACGGAGTCGGCCTCGGCCCGGCGGCCGAAAAAAAAGCCGCCCGGGTGCTTGGGAAAAATTCCTTTACCATGACGCTTGATCTTCGATCCGGAAAACATTCGGCCACGGCCTGGACCTGCGACCTGACGTACGACTACATCCGGATCAACGCAGCCTACCGGTCCTAACCTCATTTTTTTCGCTTGCAAAATGATCTCTATTGTGTTATTTTTCGGAGGCTTTGATGTAATTATCTCACACGCCTGACCGTTCCCCTATTGATGGAGGAATTATCGTTCGGGGTGGTGTTCACCTAATGGAGGGTGGACGACCTGGACGAGTAAACAGGCGGAGGAAAAACCACACAGGAGGTTGTAATGCCAGCGATCATGTTGAAAGAGCTTTTAGAGGCCGGAGTCCATTTCGGCCATCAAACAAAACGTTGGAACCCGAAGATGAAAAAATTCATCTTCGGGGAGCGCAACGGCATCTACATCATTGATCTTCAAAAAACGGCGAAACGCTTCCAGATCGCGTATGACTTCGTCAAACAGACCGTCGCGGACGGGCGGTCCATCCTCTTCGTGGGCACCAAACGACAGGCCCAGGAAGTGGTCGAGGCCGAGGCCAAGCGCTGCCAGATGTTTTACGTCCACCAGCGGTGGCTGGGGGGGATGTTGACCAATTTTCAGACCATCCGAAAAAACGTCGAGCGCATGAAGAAACTCGATGCCGCGCGGACGGACGGCACCCACGGCCATCTCACGAAAAAAGAGGTCGCGCAACTGGAAAAAGTCCGGATGAAACTGGAAAAGAACCTGAGCGGAATCAGGGACATGACGACCCTCCCGGCCGCGGTCTATATCGTGGATACGAAGAAGGAGCATATCGCGATTTTGGAAGCGAAACGCCTTGAGATTCCGATTATCGCGATTCTGGACACGAACTGCGATCCGGAGGACGCCGACCTGATCATTCCGGGAAATGACGACGCACTCCGCTCGATCAAGCTCATCACGTCGCGGATCGCGGACGCGGCGATCGAAGGACTTCAGCTTCGAGCCAAAAAACAACCGCGCGCCGAAACGCCGGCCCTCGCGACTGCCGCCGATGTCCAAACAATCGAGGCGGGTTTATCGGAAGCGTCGATCGCAACCGCGGCGGGCGAGTCACCGTTGGAAGTCGCGGGGAGCGGATAATGGCCATTGACACGACATTGGTTAAAGACCTGCGGGAGAAAACCGGGGCCGGCGTGCTGGACTGCCAAAAAGCGCTGACTCAGGCGGGCGGGAATCTCACGAAGGCCCTCGACTTTTTAAGACAGAAGGGCCTGGCGACGGCTCAGAAAAAAGCCGGACGCACAACCAACGACGGCCTGGTCGTCTCCTATATCCATGCCGGAAACAAACTCGGCGTCCTTCTGGAGGTCAACTGCGAAACCGATTTCGTGGCCAAGACGGATGATTTCCAGGAGCTGGCCCGCGATCTGGCCATGCATATCGCGGCGGCCAGCCCGCTTCACATCAAGCGGGAAGATATCCCGGCCGAGGCCTTGGATAAAGAGAAAGAGACCGTTCTCGCGCAGGCCAAGGAGAGTGGAAAACCGGCGGCGGTTGTCGACAGGATCGTTGCAGGGCGTCTGGAAAAATTTTATGCCGAGGCCTGCCTCCTGGAGCAGCCCTTCGTCAAAGATCCGTCCGTCACAATCAAAGACCTGCTCGCTCAGAAAATCGCCAAGCTCGGCGAGAATATCTCCATCCGCCGATTTACACGGTTCCGCCTGGGGGAGGAATGAATTCACCGATATACCAGCGGGTGCTGTTAAAGATCAGCGGCGAAGTCCTGGCCGGGGATCAAGGCTACGGCATTGATCCGAAGATCATGGACACCGTCTCGACCGAGATCAAGGATGTCCACGATCTCGGCGTGGAGGTGGCGATCGTCATCGGCGGAGGCAATATTTTCCGGGGGCTGGCGGCCAGCACCGACGGCATGGAACGCACCTCGGCCGATTACATGGGAATGCTGGCGACCGTGCTCAACGCCCTCGCGCTGCAGAATACGCTCGAACGCAAGGGGGTCTTCACCCGGGTCCAGTCGGCAATCGAGATGCGGCAGCTTGCCGAAAGCTACATCCGCCGAAGGGCGATCCGGCATCTTGAAAAAAAGCGGGTCGTCATCTTCGCCGGGGGAACCGGCAACCCTTATTTTTCGACCGATACGGCGGCGGCCCTTCGGGCCATGGAGATCGGCGCGCAGGTCATCCTCAAAGGCACCAAAG
Organism: Nitrospiria bacterium; assembly: GCA_919901335.1. Classification (GTDB taxonomy): domain Bacteria; phylum Nitrospirota; class Nitrospiria; order JACQBZ01; family JACQBZ01; genus JACQFA01. The sequence goes on from CAKKOZ010000055.1 coordinate 3,410, forward strand.
TGGACGGCATCTACGACGCCGACCCGATGAAACATCCCAAGGCGAAACGGTACGACGAGCTGACCTTCTTTGAGGTGATCGAAAAGGATCTCCGCGTCATGGACTCGACGGCCGTCACGCTCTGCATGGACCATAACCTCCCGCTGATCGTCTTCAATTTGAAGGAAACCGGGAATATCAAACGGATCATTCTGGGACAGAAAATCGGCACCATCGTCCAAAAGTCGGCCTGACGGGAAGAAACGATTCACCATGACGACCGAGATAAAAAAAACAGTGAAGGAAAAGATGGAGGGCGCCGTCGAGCATCTGCGCAGGGACCTGGCCGGCGTGCGAACCGGAAGGGCCTCGCTCGCGCTTCTGGACAATATCAAAGTGGATTATTACGGCACCCCGACGCCGTTGCGACAGGTAGCCGCCCTTTCCATTCCCGATAGCCGCCAAATCGCCGTTCAGCCGTGGGAGCCGGGCATCATCACCGAGATCGAAAAGGCTATCCGGGTGTCGGATCTCGGTCTCACCCCCAACAACGACGGCAAGGTGATCCGGATCAATATCCCCCTCTTGACCGAGGAGCGGCGGAAGGATCTGGTCAAACATTGCAAAAAACTGGGAGAGGACACCAAGGTCGTCATCCGGAATGTCCGCCGGGACGCCAACGAAGAACTCAAAGGCCGACAGAAATCCGGCTCGCTTAACGAGGATGCCCTTCGAAAATCCCAGGACGAGACCCAGAAACTAACCGATGAATTCATCAAAAAGACCGACGACGTCATCCGGAACAAGGAAAACGAGATCTTAGAAAAAACATAACATGGTCCAAGAGCGATTCGGCCATAGCCTCATCCACGTCAAACCGAACAGAGCGACCATGACCCTACGGCATCCCACCATCGCCGAAATCGACCTGGCCGCCTTCCGACAAAATCTTCGGCTCGTTCGTCAACGCATCGGTCCCCATCGCGCCCTTCTGGCCGTGGTAAAGGCCAACGCCTACGGTCATGGGATGATTCCGATCTCGCAGGCCGCCCTGTCCGAGAACGTTCAGGGATTGGGCGTTGCGTTTGTCGAGGAAGGGCTTCAGCTCCGCCGGGCCGGGATCACAGAGCCGATCCTGGTCATGGCCGGTTTTCTTCCGGAAGAGATCGAAGAACTTTTGGAACACAACCTCACACCGGTGATCTCTCATCCCGACCAACTGGACTGGCTGAGACGGAAGACGGACCCGTCCGCCCGAGCCGTTGGGATCCATCTTAAGATTGATACCGGCATGGGCCGGCTGGGGCTGCTGGAAAAGGAGATCGTCCCTTTTATCGAGCGGGCCCGCGCCTCCAAGGGAATCGAGATCCTCGGGTTGATGTCCCATTTCGCCGACGATGACTTGACCGATCGCCGATCGGCCGAAGATCAGATCGCCCGTTTCGAGAAAGCCCGGAAAACGATCGAAGCGCTGGAGATCAAGATCCCCTTGCCCCACATGGCCAACAGCGCCGCGATCCTGAGTCTGGAGCGCGCCTGGTACGGCATGGTGCGGCCCGGCATCATGCTGTACGGTTACCCCCCCGCTTGTCAACCGCAAGCCGCGATTCCGCTCAAACCGGTCATGACACTCAAAACGCGAATCATTCATCTGAAGCGGGTCCCGGCCGGAACCCCGGTCAGTTACGGCCGCACGTACACCACGCGGCGGGAGAGCCTGATCGCCGTGCTGCCGATCGGGTACGCCGACGGCTACAGCCGAGTCTGGTCGAACCGCGGGCAGGTCTTGATCGGCGGGCGCCGCGCGCCGGTGGTCGGCCGGGTCTGCATGGACATGACGCTGGTGGATGTCACGGAGATCCCCGCCGTCCGGCTTGGCGATGAAGCCGTGCTGATCGGCTCGCAGGGATCCGAAACCCTTTGGGCCGATGAACTGGCCCGGCAGTTGGACACGATCCCGTATGAGATTCTCTGCGCCGTGAGCCATCGGGTGCCTCGCATCTACCGGGATGGAGGCGTTTCATGATGAAATGGCTTGAGCGGATCGGTGTCAGGACGACAAAATTCATCGAAGAGATCGGCAACATCTCTCTTCTTTTTCTTCAGACGATCAAATGGTCGCTCCGCCCCCCGCTCGGATTTCGGAATACCCTAAAACAGATGGAGGAGGTCGGCGTCCGGTCCATTCCGGTCGTTCTGATCACGGCCGTATCGACCGGAATGGTTCTGGCCCTTCAGAGCCATACCGGCTTTAAGCGGTTTAACGCCGAAAGCATGGTCGGAACCGTCGTGGCGCTCTCCATGACCCGCGAGCTCGGACCGGTCCTCACGGCCTTGATCGTCGCCGGCCGCGCCGGCGCGGCCATGGCGGCCGAGCTGGGCACGATGCGGGTCACCGAGCAGATCGACGCACTGAGCACGATGGCCGCGAACCCGATCAAATACTTGATCGTCCCGAGGCTCCTGGCCGGGATGCTGATGCTCCCGATCCTGACGATCTTCGCGGACGCCGTCGGAATCGCGGGCGGTTATTTCGTCGCGGTGCGGATGCTGGACGTCAACCCGGTCATCTATCTGCGGCGCACGACCGATTTTCTGGAGTTTGATGATATCTACGGGGGCCTGCTCAAGGCCTTTGTGTTCGGCATCATCATTGCCACGGTCAGCTGTTACAAAGGATTCAACACCGAGGGCGGCGCGGAAGGCGTTGGAAAGGCGACGACCGGCGCGGTCGTTCTTTCCTCCATGCTGATCCTGATCTCGGACTATTTTATGACCGCAATGCTGTTCTAGCGAAAACGTCATGGGCGAACCGATGATCCAGCTGATTGATCTCTGCAAATCCTTCGGGAACAACCACGTCCTCCAGGGCGTCAACCTGACGATCGAACGCGGCGAGACGATGGTGATCATCGGCGGCAGCGGGTCCGGAAAGAGCGTGATCTTAAAACATATCATTGGATTGATGAAGCCGGACCGGGGCAACGTGATCGTGGACGGAAAGGACCTCGCGACCCTGAGGGAACGCTCGCTGGACGAGCTGCGGAAGAAATTCGGGATGCTTTTTCAGGGCGCCGCGCTGTTCGATTCTCTGTCGGTCTGGGAGAATGTGGGCTTCTCGCTCCGACAACAGACCCATTTGAGCGATCGAGAGGTCAAGCAGTCGTCCGTTGAAAAACTGGCCATGGTCGGTCTCCACGGCGTCGAGGATCGCATGCCGGCCGATCTTTCCGGCGGGATGAAAAAGCGGGTCGGCCTGGCCCGCGCGATCGCGATGGAGCCCGAGATCCTTTTGTATGATGAGCCGACGACCGGGTTGGATCCGATCATGGCCGACGCGATCAATGGATTGATCGTCGAGATGAAGCGCCGTCTTCAAGTGACAGGGGTGGCGATCACGCATGACATGACCAGCGCGTATAAGATTGCGGACCGGATCGCGATGCTGTACCAGGGAAAAATCCAGGCCGTGGGAACACCGGACGAGATCAAGAACAGCAGCAATCCGATCGTCCATCAGTTCGTAACCGGCAGCTCCGTCGGTCCGATCAAGACGGTGTAGGAAACCGGAACATGTAGGGGCGGTTCGCGAACCGCCCCTATCCGGATCGTACACAAAGACAACCGATGAAAAACAGAAAGGACGTTATCCCTTCTATGCGATTAAGTGCCCAGGCCAGAGTCGGATTGGTCGTTCTACTCGGGGCGATCGTCCTGACCTACATGACGTTTACCGTGGGCGGATACCGCTTCGGGCGCGAAACCGGCTATCGTCTCTTTGCGCTTTTCGACACCGTCGCCGGCCTGGACGCCAAATCAGGCATCAAAGTCGCCGGCGTTGAGGTCGGGAAGGTCGAGACGATCGGCCTTCAAGACGGTCAGGCGAGGGTCACGCTGCGGATCAAGCCGGAGATCAAACTCCGCGAAGGCACCCAGGCCGCCGTTCGGGCCACCGGGCTGTTGGGCGAAAAGTATATCGAACTCATCCCGGGAAAAGAAGAGGGCTATCTCAAAGACGGCGATATGCTGATCGAGAGCGAGAAGGTGGCCGATCTGGACCGGCTGATCAACCAGTTCAGCGGGGTCGCGGCCGATATTAAAACGGTCAGCGCCGCGCTGCGTGAAGCGCTCGGAAGCGAGGAGGGCGAACAATCGCTCAAGGAGATCGTGGCCAACATCCGCGAGCTCAGCCGGAACCTCAACGTCGCCGTGAAAGACAACCGCGAGAATTTCACAAAGACCGTCGCCAATATGGAAGAGGCCAGTTCGTCGCTTAAAACGGACCTCCCAAAACTTCTGGAAAGCCTCAATCGGACATCGGAAAAGCTGGAGGCGATCGCGACCAAGGTCGAAAAAGGCGAAGGGACGCTGGGCAAGCTCGTTCAGGAAGAAGGAGTGTACAACAAGCTCGATTCGGCCCTTGAGGGATTAAACAACATCACGAAAAAACTTGAAAAGGGCGAGGGCACGATCGGGAAGCTCTTCACGGACGAGAAGGCCTATGATCAGATCACAACGGCGTTGGAGGGCTTGAGCAACGCCGTCTCCCGTATCGAACGGTTCAAGACCGTCATCGGCTTCCGGAACGAGTACCAATTCGATTCCGAGGAAAACAAGGGTTACTTCTCCGTCCAGCTTCAACCCCGCGAGGACAAATTCTATCTTCTCGAGCTGGTGGACGATCCCCGGGGCAGCGTGAAGCGGACGACCCTCACGGACCCCGCCACCGGGACGGTCCTGAGCGATACGCTCGAGACGAAGCACAAGTTGAAGATCAACGCCGAGTTCGGCCGCCGGTTCTCGGATGTCGGCCTTCGGATCGGATTGATGGAGAACACCTTCGGAGCGGGAGGCGACCTCTACCTTTTCAATGACGCACTGAAGTTCAGCTTCGACGCATGGGATTTCAACAGCGACGACCCGCTGGACAGACACGCCCATCTCAAAGCAACGGGCAGCCTTGCCTTCTTCAAATACCTCTTTGTCCAGGGCGGATATGACAACTTCGCCAACAAAAAACTCGCCACCGGTTTCGCCGGCGCCGGCATCCGCTTCGAGGACGACGACCTCAAATACCTCCTCGGCTCCGGCGCGTTGAGGG
>CAKKOZ010000055.1:8589-9801 GCA_919901335.1 Nitrospiria bacterium
ACGACCCTTCTCAAGGTGCTGGCGACGCTTCAAAAACCCTCTTCGGGACGATTCGAGATGATGGGCTACGACGGTATCAACGATCGGAATCGGGTCCGCGGGATCCTTTTGATGATTGCCCACGGATCGTATCTCTACAACGAACTGGACGCCGTGGAGAATCTTCGGTTTGCCCTGGCGCTGCGTGGGCTCTCGCCCGCAGCGCGTGAGATCAAGCTCGCGCTGGACCGGGTCGGCATCGGGGCCTTCTCGGATTTCAAGATCCGTTCCTTCTCGGAAGGGATGAAAAAGCGGCTCTCGATCGCCAAGGCGATGTTGATCCGTCCCAAAGTACTTTTGATGGACGAACCGTATTCGTCTCTGGATGAACGGGGGATGAAGATCATGAACCAGTTCATCCGGGAGAGCACCGGGCAGGGGTCCGCCGTACTGATGACCTCCCACAACCGCGTTCAGTCGGCCGAGGTGGCCGGAAAAGCCGGGGTGCTGCTCCAAGGGACGCTGCGCGAAATCGCCGTGAAGGATCTGGTCGCCGCCCATGAACTTTTTTAACGTCATCCGATGGCTCGCCTGGAAAGACCTGCTCAGCGAGATGCGGAGCCGGGAGACCATCTCCTCGATGTTCTTCTTCGCGCTGATTGTCATCCTGATCTTCAGCTTCAGCTTTTCGATGGACCAGCAGACGGCCCGGGAGTTGATGCCGGGGATCATGTGGGTCGCGTTTGTCTTCACGGGGATCATCGGCCTGGGCAAATCCTTCACGGCCGAGCTGCAAAACGACTGCCTTGAAAACCTCCAGATGAACCCGATCCCGCGCGGCGCGATCTATCTCGGCAAACTGGCCAGCAACTTTCTGTTTATGCTGATCGTCGAATTTATTTTATTCCCGTTGTTCGTGATCTTCTTCAACCTGGACGTTTTTGATAAGATCCCATTGTTTGTGCTAATATTAGCGACCGGAACGCTGGGGGTCTCGGCGGTCGGCACGCTTTTCTCGGCCATGACGGTCCAGATCCGGGCACGGGAGGTGATGCTTCCGATCCTGTTGTTGCCGTTGATCGTGCCGGTCATGATCGGCGCAGTGGAAGCGACGGGGGGCGTCCTGAGGGGAGACTCGATCACGCTCTACCGTCAATGGATCGAACTGCTGATCGTTTTTGATGTCATCTTTACGATCGTCTCTTTCTGGGTGTTTGAACTTATTCTGGATCA
>CAKKOZ010000056.1 GCA_919901335.1 Nitrospiria bacterium
CAACAAATCGTCAACGGCCTGGCCCTGGGCGCGGTGTATGCCCTGCTCGCACTCGGCTACACGATGGTCTACGGTATCCTGGGGCTGATCAATTTCGCGCACGGCGAAGTCTACATGATCGGGGCCTATCTGGGCATCCTCCTTCTGGCTTTTTTTACCGTGATCGGGTTGACTCAAGATCATCTCGTGCTGTCCCTGTTTCTTGTTTTCGTCGGCTCGGCGCTCTTCTGCGCCGGCTACGGATTGACGCTCGAGCGCGTGGCCTACCGCCCGTTGCGTCATGCCAACCGTCTTTCTCCGCTGATCTCGGCCATCGGGATGTCGATCTTTCTACAGAACTATGTCATGCTCGCACAGGGATCAACCGACAAGGTCTTCCCTCACATTCTGAACCCGGAACCGATCATCGTCTTGGGTGTTCCGGTCGGCCCCATTCAAATCTTCATCATCCTGACCTCGATCTTATTAATGATCGGGCTTCACCTTTTCGTAAGAAAGACCCGGCTGGGATGTGCGATGCGGGCCACGGCACAGGACAAGCGGATGGCCGGCCTGGTCGGGATCGACATCAACCGGGTGATCGCGGTTACCTTCGTGATCGGTTCGATTCTGGCCTCCGCGGCGGGCGTGATGGTGGCGATGTATTACGGTCTGGTGAATTTTTACATCGGGTATGGGGCCGGGATCAAGGCCTTTACGGCGGCCGTGCTGGGCGGGATCGGGAATATTCCGGGGGCGATGCTGGGCGGGTTTATTTTGGGCCTCGTGGAAAGCCTCGGGGCCGGCTATATCTCAAGCGAATATAAAGACGTCTTTGCCTTCTTGATCTTGATCGGGGTGCTCATTCTCCGCCCGAGCGGGTTGCTGGGTGAAAAGAGTTCGGAGAAAGTCTGATCGGGTGATCGGAATACGCGAATGGAATTGCGGAAAAAAATCCTGTCTTGGATCGGAATCTCGGTCTGGATCGGGCTGCTGGTGCTGCCGTTTGTGGGAATCCGTCAGGCCGCGCTGATCACGACGGCGATCCTCCTCGGGGGTCTCCTCTGGTCGGCCGCGGTCCGGCTGTCCGGATCGGCCGGGATGTCATCCCGGTTCAGGACGAAGACGGCCGAGATGAATCGGCGGCTCATGCCGTGGCGGTCATTTCGGCCGACGGCCCGGCATCGGTTTTCCCTCTTTGTCCTCCTCGGGGCGGTCGTCCTCCTCGGCCCGCTGGGCATGAACAACTACGGGGTTGATGTACTGACGCTGGCCGGGATTTATATCGTTCTGGCCCTGGGGTTGAACATCGTCGTCGGAATGGCCGGACTTTTGGATCTGGGGTATGTCTCCTTTTATGCGATCGGCGCTTATACTTATGCGCTCCTCTCCACCCAACTGGGGGTCTCCTTCTGGATCGCGCTTCCCCTCGGCGGACTGACCGCGGCCGCATTCGGCATCGTTCTGGGCGTTATTACATTGCGGCTGCGAGGGGATTACCTCGCGATCGTGACGCTGGGCTTCATCCAGATCGTCCATCTTGTTTTGAACAATTGGGACCGCGTGACGAACGGCCCCAACGGCATTCTCAACATCGGCCGTCCGGCCCTCGGGCCGTTTGTCTTCAGCCAGCCGATCCATTTCTACTATCTGATCCTGACGATCGCAGGGCTCACGATCCTGGCCGTGAACCGGCTGAGCCGGTCGCGCATCGGGCGGGCCTGGATCGCGATCCGGGAGGATGAGGTCGCGGCCCAGGCGATGGGCGTGGATACGACGCGGTTGAAGATCCTTGCGTTTGCGCTGGGGGCGTTCTGGGCCGGGCTCGCCGGTGTTTTCTTTGCCGGAAAATTCGCTTTTGTATCGCCGGAGAGTTTTACCTTTTTCGAATCGGTGATCGTGCTGTCGATGGTGGTGCTGGGCGGGATGGGAAGCATCCCCGGCGTCGTCCTGGGGGCCCTGATCGTCGTGATCCTGCCGGAGGTGCTTCGCGAATTTGCGAGCTACCGGATGCTCATTTTCGGCGCGGCGCTGGTCCTGATGATGATCTTCCGGCCGCAGGGGTTGATCGGCAATCCCCGGCGACGGGTTGAGCTCCGGCCGGAGGATGACGTGGCTACAACGAGCGGTCGACCGGCGGTTTGAGCGATCGCGGATGTTTGAGGTCGATCGTTCCGGTGCGGTTGTAGGGGAATTCAAGCCGGCCGAAAAGAGATCGTACCGTCAGCGAGCCCTCGATTCGGTACTCCGCCGTATCCGATCCGATCAGCGACTTGAGGCCTTTTTCCAGATCTTGAAAGGCGGTTTTCAGCGGCAGGGAAACCGGGGTGACGCTCCGACGCTTGATCGAGATGGGTCCGGTCGCTTTGCCCTTTGCAACCGGGCGGTCGTTTAAAGAGACCGAGTAGGTGAAGGCCGTGACCGTGACACCGAATCTGTTCGGGTTTTCCAGTTCGACCAGAAAGGTCAGCGTGGCGCCGGTCAGGCTCAGGCCGGTGACATGGACCTCCTGGATCGCGACGGTCGGCCGGGTGATCGTCCGGCTCAAGCATCCGGAGAGAAAAAGTGAAACCGTCAACAGAACGATGACGATTTTTCGATGCGATGGTTTTGCCATGGGAGTGCATCAACATACCGCAGATGAACCGAAACTGCAATAGGACCTTGAAAGCCATGCCGCTTCTTGAGACGGAAAATCTGTGCAAGGCCTTCGGGGGATTGACCGCGCTGGACCGCGTGGAGATCGCCGTGGAAGAGGGAAAGATCGTCAGTCTGATCGGGCCGAACGGCGCGGGCAAGACGACCTTCTTCAACTGCGTCACGGGGGTTTACGGGCCCAGCCGCGGGAGGGTCACATTCCGAGGCCGTCCGATGGCTGGATGGGCTCCGCACGAGATCACGCGGCATGGAATGGCCCGGACGTTTCAGAGCATCCGTCTGTTCGCCGAGATGACGGCGCTTGAAAACGTGATGGTGGGCGCCCATACACGCAGCCGCGCCGGCGTGATCGGCGCGCTGGTCCGAAACCGGTGGGTCCTCGACGAGGAAAGAGCGCTTGCATCGAAGGCCTTGAGGCTGTTAGAATTCGTGGGCCTGGCGGAACGCGCGGACGTCTGGGCGCGGAATCTGTCATACGGCGACCAGCGGCGGCTGGAGATCGCGCGGGCGATGGCCTCGGATCCGGTCTTGCTTCTTTTAGACGAGCCGGCGGCCGGAATGAACCCGCGCGAAACGGAGGGTCTGATGCGGCTGATCCGCCGGATCCATGAGCCGGGAGTGACGATCCTCCTGATCGAGCATGACATGAAGGTGGTGATGGGGATTTCGGACCGGGTCTATGTGCTGGACCACGGAGAGAAGATTGCGGAAGGGTCCCCGGCCGAGATCCAGCGGAATCCCAAAGTGATCGAGGCCTATCTGGGGACGACGTGAGCCCCTCCCTGCTGAAACTGGAGGATGTTCACGCCTATTATGGTCCCATCGAAGCCCTTAAAGGGATTTCGCTGGAGGTGAAGGAAGGCGAGATCGTGGCCTTGATCGGCGCGAACGGGGCCGGCAAGTCCACCGTCCTGATGACGATTTCGGGCGCGCTCGCGCCTCGTCAGGGCCGGATCGAATTTCTGGATCAAGATATCACCGGACTCCCGACGCATGAAATCGTCGGCCGCGGGATCTCCCAGGTTCCGGAAGGTCGGAGGATTTTTCCACGGCTGACGGTCAATGAAAATCTTGAAATGGGCGCCTTCCTCCGTCGGGACCGCCATGAAATAGACGCCGATCGGGCCACAATCTTCGAGCAGTTTCCGATTCTAAAGGAGCGGCGGAGTCAGCTCGGCGGAACGCTTTCCGGCGGCGAACAGCAGATGCTGGCGATCGGCCGCGCATTAATGGCCCGGCCCCGGCTGCTTTTATTGGACGAGCCTTCCCTGGGACTGGCCCCGATCGTTGTTAGAAAAATATTCGAGATCATTCGGGCGATCAATCGGCTTGGAAAGACGATCCTTCTTGTGGAACAAAACGCGCGCGCGGCGTTGACCTTGGCACACCGGGGCTACGTGATGGAGACCGGCCGGGTCGTGATGGCCGACGAGGCCCACGCACTCCTTTCAAACCCGCGCGTGCGCGAGGCGTATTTGGGGGAAGGATAACGACGGATGGACGGGTCGATGAACCGCACACCGTTATACGAAGAACACAAAAAGCTCGGGGCGAAGATCGTGCCGTTCGCCGGCTGGGAGATGCCGCTGTCGTATGCCGGCGTGCTGGAAGAACACCGCGCGACGCGGTCCGGCGTCGGGCTGTTCGACGTGAGCCACATGGGCCGGATCGACGTGATCGGCCCCGCCGCGGCCGCATTGTTGGATCGCGTGGCGACCAGCCCGACCAAGAAACTGGCCGTGGGCGGGATGCAGTATGCGCTGGCCTGCAACGAGCAGGGCGGTATCCTGGACGACATCATGATCTACCGCTTCGGCGCACAGCGCTACTTTGTCTGTGCCAATGCTTCCAATGCCGAAAAGATTTTTCAATGGCTCACAAAGCAGGCCGCAGGTTTTTCGGGCGTGGAGGTGACGGACCGTGGCGCCGATCTGGCCCAGCTGGCGGTGCAGGGGCCGCGGTCGCGGGACTTGATGAAACCGATCACGGAGGCCGATTTAGACCGACTCAAGCTCCGTCACTGCATCGAAACAAAAGTGGCCGGCGTCCCGATGCTTCTGTCGCGCAGCGGCTATACCGGCGAACTCGGATACGAGCTGTACCTTCCGGGAGATCGCGCGCGCGAGGTGTGGGAGGTTTTGATCGAGAAGGGAAAGGGGTACGACTTAAAGCCATGCGGTCTGGGCTGCCGCGACACACTCCGGCTTGAGATGGGCTATCCGTTGTACGGAAACGACATGGACGAGACGACCACGCCGATCGAAGCCTCGTTGGACTTCGCAATTGATTTTAATAAAGGCGAATTTATCGGCCGCGAGGCGATGGCCCGGCAAAAAGAAAAAGGGATAAACCGAAAATTGATCGGCTTCGAACTGTTGCAGCGCGGCGTGCCGAGGCACGGCCAGACGATCTTGTCCGACGGCAAAGAGATCGGCGTCGTGGGCAGCGGAAATCATTCGCCCTCTTTGAATAAAGGGATCGGGATGGGTTATGTCCGGACGGACTTCGCCGAAGTCGGCCGCGAGATCCGGATCGACATCCGCGG
>CAKKOZ010000057.1 GCA_919901335.1 Nitrospiria bacterium
TCGAGCGGGCCACGGACCTGGCCCGGAAAATGGTCTGTGAATGGGGCATGAGCGAGAAGATGGGGCCGCTGACCTTCGGCAAGAAGGACGAAGAGATCTTCCTGGGGCGCGAGATTGCGACCCGGCGCGATTACAGCGAAAGCACCGCGATCGATATCGACAACGAGGTCAAGCAGATGGTGATGGGCAACTACGAACGGGCCAAAAATATCCTGCGGGAAAACATCAAGGCGTTGCGGGCCATCGCAGAAGCCCTGCTGGAGAAGGAGGTGCTGGACGCGCCCGAAATCGACACACTCATCGCGGGGGCTTCCGCATAAGCAGGCGTCCGGCTTCGCCGGCGCGAGCGCGGGGGTTTGGGGGGCATGTGAGGACTTTGCTTCTTCTTTGCCGCAGCGGCCCCCCGATTTAATAGCCAGCGCCCGGATTTAACCTGCCCTTTTTTGCACTTCCTCACCGGATCATTTCGTCGACGACTTCGTTACGGAGAAGGATGGATTGATACCGCCATCATCACAACGATTGATCGGGAAAAATCCCAAGAGCTTCCGCCTTCAGGGTCCCGGACTGGATCTTGAGCTCGGGTCGCGCGTTCTCTTGATGGGCGTCTTAAACATCACGCCGGACTCCTTCTCCGATGGAGGCCGGTTCCTGAAAACGGACGATGCGATCCGACGGGCCGAGGCCCTGGCCGAGGAAGGGGCCGATCTCATTGACATCGGGGGCGAATCCTCCCGGCCGGGTTCGAAACCGGTACCGGTCGAGGAAGAAATCCGGCGCGTGGTCCCGGTGATTGAACAGATCGCAAACCGCCTGACGGTCCCGATCTCGATTGATACCACCAAAGCCGCCGTCGCCCGACGGGCCCTCGCGGCCGGGGCGCGGATTATCAACGACATCAGCGCGCTCCGCTTCGATCCGGAAATGGCGCGGCTTGCGGCCCGGGAAGCCGTTCCGGTCGTGCTGACGCATATGCAGGGGACGCCCAATGACATGCAGGCCCATCCTGTCTACGCCGATGTCGTCCGAGAGATCACGGAGTTTTTTGAAACACGGGTCCGGTTTGCCGAACAGGCCGGAATCACACGGGAGCGAATCGTGCTGGATCCGGGAATCGGGTTTGGTAAAACGACGGATCACAACCTGGAGATTCTCGCCCGGCTGGATGAATTCCGGACGGTCGGCTGTCCGCTCCTGATCGGCCCTTCCCGCAAATCCTTTATCGGCCGGGTTCTCAGCCTGCCGGTGGAGGAGCGGCTCGAAGGAACGGCCGCGGCCGTGGCCGTGGGCATTTTAAACGGCGCCTCGATCATCCGGGTTCATGACGTCCGTGCCATGGCCCGCGTGGCACGGATGGTGGAAGCCATCGAACGGTTCAGGCATGGTTGATACCTTTTCGACCCTCCGCTGGCAGGATCTCCTGGACATCGTCATCGTCGCAACGGTGCTCTACTGGCTGTTTCTGATCCTCAAGGGCACGCGCGCGTTCCAGATGCTGGTGGGGCTGGCGCTCTTGCTTCTGGCCTCGATCCTCTCGAAAACGGCCGAGCTCTATACGGTAGACTGGCTCGTGACGAGTTTCTGGGCCCAGGTTGTACTGGTGATCGTCATTCTCTTTCAGCCCGAGATCCGTCGGGCCCTCGCACAGATCGGGCAGAATCCGTTCAGCCGAACCCTGACCGCGAGCGAGGAATCCCACAGCCTGGAGGAGATCATCCGCGCCGTGGTCTTGATGGCCAATAAACGAATGGGCGCGATCCTCGTACTGGAGCAGGAGAGCGAGATGAAAGACATCGTGGAAGTGGGCGTGGCGGTGGACGCCAAGCTGTCCAAAGAACTGCTCTTAAGTCTGTTCATGCCCTATTCGCCGCTTCATGACGGCGCCGTGATCATCAAGGGGAACCGCCTGGTGGCCGCCGGATGTTTCCTCCCCTTGACGCTGAACCCGGAAATCAGTACGATGCTCGGCACCCGCCATCGGGCCGCCCTCGGCGTGACGGAAGAGACCGACGCGGTCGTGATCGTGGTCTCGGAGGAAACCGGAGCGATTTCGGTCATCATCGGCGGAAAATTGACCCGCGAGCTGGACGCGGCCGCGCTTCGACGGGTTCTGACCCGGATCTTCATGCGGGACAAACGGGAAGGGCTGGTGATTCTCGATCGGTTGAAAGAGTTCTTCCCGGTTCGCTCCAAATGATTTTAAACCGGCTGAAAGCCCTGTTGCTGGACAACGTCCTGATCAAGATCGTCTCGCTCGTCTTTGCGGTGATCCTGTGGTTTTATGTGAACTCCAAAGGCGTCGTGGAAATGGACATCGCCGTTCCTCTGGAGTTGCGAAACATGCCTTCGAACCTGACGATGATCGGTGATGTCATGGATGACGTGACTGTCCGGGTCAAGAGTCGTGAGCGAATCCTGCGCGGCATGGCGGAGGGTCGCATCCATGCGGTGCTGGATCTGGCGGGCGCGCACGCCGGAGAAAATATCTATGTATTGGACGCGGCGGCGGTCGAACGGCCGGAGGATGTTCAGATCGAACGGATCAGCCCTCGGCGGATCCGGATCCGTACGGCGGAGAAACCCGTTTCGTGAAAACACGCATCAAAAAATTATTCGGGACGGACGGCGTCCGTGGAATCGCCAATCAGGAGCCGATGACCTCCGAGATGGCGATGAAACTGGGCCGGGCCGCGGCCCATCTGTTCAAGAACAAGGCCGGCCGCCACCGGATCGTGATCGGGAAGGACACCCGCCTGTCCGGCTACATGCTCGAGAGCGCCCTGACGTCCGGGATCTGCTCGATGGGCGTGGACGTCCTCCTCGTCGGCCCGTTCCCGACCCCCGGCATCGCCTTTCTCACGCGAAGCCTGCGCGCGGACGCCGGCGTCGTGATCTCGGCTTCCCACAACCCGTTTGAAGACAACGGAATCAAGTTCTTCTCGCGGGAGGGATTGAAACTTCCGGATGAGATGGAGCATGAAATGGAGGATCTTATCTTCTCCGGGAAGATCGACGCCATCCGTCCGACGGCGGGCGAGATCGGGAAGGCCTTCCGCGTGGATGATGCGGAGGGACGGTACATCGAGTTTGTCAAGAACTCCCTTCCCAAAGGTCTCACTCTGGAAGGCATCACGGTCGTCGTGGATTGCGCCAACGGCGCCGCCTATAAGGTCGCGCCCACGATCCTTCGCGAGCTCGACGCCAAGGTTATCGTCTTGGGGGATGAACCCGACGGGATGAATATCAATCTTGGCTGCGGCTCCACCCATCCGGAGGTGATCCAGAAGGCGGTCAAGGACCACCACGCGCAGATCGGAATCGCCCATGACGGGGACGCCGACCGGGCGATCTTCACCAGTGAAAACGGCGCTCTGGTCAACGGGGATCACGTGATGGCGGCCCTGGCCGTCTCGATGAAAAAAGCGCGCCGGCTTCATAAAAACACACTGGTCACGACCGTGATGAGCAACATGGGCCTGGATCGGGCCATGAAGGCGGCCGGAATTCATGTCGTTAAAACGGCGGTGGGCGACCGGTATGTGCTGGAACGGATGCTCCGCGACGGCTACAACTTCGGCGGGGAGCAGTCGGGCCATCTAATCTTCCTGGACTACAATACCACCGGAGACGGACTGATCACGGCCGTGCAGGTCCTGGCCCTGATGAAGACCACCGGCCAATCGCTCTCCGAGCTGGCGAAGATCATGACGACCTTTCCGCAAGTACTGCTCAACGTCCGGGTCAAAGAACGATGCGACCTCTCGACCCTGCCGAAGGTGAAGCAACAGATCGAACGGCTCGAAAAGAAACTGGACGGCTCCGGACGGCTTCTGGTCCGCTACTCCGGAACCGAGCCGCTGGTCCGCATCATGATCGAGGGCGAACGCGAACCGGAAATCCGGAAGTGGGCCGACGACCTGGCCCGGACCATCCGGGAAGCAATTGGAACGCCAACCTAAGCTTTTGGATGGACAAGTCAAGCTGTCTATGGTATATCGTTCCACAAGGGCCGCGCTTGGAATTGGTTTGGAGAAAACCATGAGGGTTGGACAAATCGCGGCCGGGATCGCCCTGGCCGGGGTTCTCACGGCGGGATTTATCGTGACGCCGGAATCCGCCGCGGCGCAAGGCTTTGATCAGGTCCTATCCAGCAAGCACAACGTTCTTCCGTCCGGCGCGGCCGAGCAGATGAAAATCGTTTGCGGCTCATGCCATATCGAGGGCGGCGGAAGCAAAACCCCGCCGGCCTGGGACAAGAAAAACCCGACCCGGACCTTCTCGTTTCGGCACATCACGCAACCCCCGTTGGGAAAGGGCACCCCGGGAACAAAACCGTTCGGACCCTCCTTCGACTGCCTGACCTGCCACGACGGAGTGCTGGGCAACAACGTTCATCAATTAGGCTTCTCCGGTTCCGTACCAACCGGCGATCCCGCCGCGGTTGAGGCGACTCAGGCCGGTCCGCAAACGCCGGATCATCCCGATTCGATCTCGTATCCCCGTGAGCCGGACGGGAGACCGGCCGGCGATCGGGCCGACCCGAAACTCAAACGGTACTGGTCGATTCCCGACCGCGATGAAAACGGGGTGACCCTGCCGACCGGGCCCAAATCGGCCGCGCTCACTCTGCAGAACATCGACCCCAACGACCCGGTAGCCGCCGCGGCGCTGGTTCGGACCTTCATGGGCGTGATCCATTGCGACACCTGCCACAACCCGCATAACAACGATGTCCGGCCATTCCTTCGCGTCCCTCATAAGACGCTCTGCTTGGTCTGCCATGACCGGTAATCCGAAACGGCGTCTCCGTTTCAAAGACGGCCTGATCTT
>CAKKOZ010000058.1 GCA_919901335.1 Nitrospiria bacterium
CCTCCGTCCTCGCGCGCGGGTGGGGTGGCGGGTCTCATTTAGGATTACGATGGAGAGTTGATGGCAGCGAAACAGGATGATGAAGAAGCAGGGCTGGATGTTGATCTGAAATCGTTGTCTTCGTAAGGGCTGGTCGAACTGATTCAACAGCTTGAGGGGAGCCGCCATCTTGGGCTTCGCAAACGGGCTCAAAAGGAATGGGTAGATCGGCTCAAGGAACAAGGTTTCAGTTCGCAACGAATCGCAATTTTACTGATGACCAATGTCTACGGGATAGTGAAGAAGAGGGCGATCGCCAAGGAATGGGCGGATGCGTTAGGAGTGACACCGAATGAATTTATGCGACTTATCGGGAAGTAGCGGAGTGGCGAGTCTTGACCCGCGGATGGGATGCTTCCGATCCTTGCAATGCCTTCAAGAGTCGCTTGGCCGGCTTCACGATGATTTCTTGGTAGTAGGCTTTTGGGGTCGTTCTCTTGCGAACTGTCTTTTTCATGTTTTTAATCTATCATAGAGCGACGGCCCTGTCAAACTCACGGTAAGCAGAATGAGGCTCCCCTCCGGCCTCGCGCGCCGAGACGCTTTCGATCGAAGAGTTCGCCCGCCTCGCCGATAAACTGCTTGAAATTACCGGCGATCTGTGATAGATTTCCGCATCTAATGGCTCGAGCGATCCAATCGAGAAACCGTCGTCAAGAGATTCTGGGGGTCGTCTTTCTGGCCCTCGGCCTGTTGATGTTTGTCAGCCTCCTCTCGTATGACCCCCACGACCCATCGTTAAACTCGGTTTCATCCAATCCGTCCGTTCACAATCTCGCCGGGAAGGTGGGCGCCTATTTATCCGACGGACTTTTTCAGCTCATCGGCGGGAGCGCTTATCTGCTGGCGCTGGGCAGCGGCCTGATCGGCTGGCGGAAGCTTTTATCACAATCGATCCCGGTCCATCGCTTTCGAATCGCCGGCTATCTGCTCCTGCTGGTCTCCTTTACGACGCTGTTGCATCTTTTATGGACCGGCCTGCCGTCCTTTACCGGCGGACCCATTCTGGCCGGCCAGGCGGGCGGGCTGTTCGGAAAGTTCGCGGCCGACTGGCTCTCGGGATATTTCGCTCCGATCGGCGCATACATTATCGTTTTCGCCGCCTTGTTTCTGTCGCTGATGCTGACCACCTCCTTCTCCCTGATGACCCTGCTGAGTCTGATCGGCCGGGCGATAGGATGGATCGCATCGGCTTTCGGCCGGGGGGTCGAATCAGTCCAAACCACGATAACGATCTATCACGAACAGTCCCGCCGGTGGAAGACCGAGACAAAAATCCGGCGAAGGCTGTCGCCTCAAAAGCCGAAAATTGTTGACGCACCCCCTCCCCCCAAGGCGCCGCCCAAGCAGGCCGATCTGCCTTTCATGAAGGAAAAGGGGGATTACGAACTGCCCCCGCTGACCCTGCTCCAGGACCCGCCTGCGACGTCCAACAAGATTTCAAAGGAAGAATTGGTGGCCAATTCCCAGATCCTCGAAAAGAAATTGATGGATTACGGAATCGAGGGCCGCGTGACACAGGTTCATCCGGGGCCGGTCGTCACCATGTATGAATTCGAGCCCGCGGCCGGCGTCAAGGTCAATCAAATCGTCAACCTCTCGGATGACCTGGCCCTGGCGATGCGGGCGATGAGCGTCCGGATCGTGGCCCCCTTGCCGGGAAAAGCGGTCGTGGGAATTGAAATCCCCAATCACAACCGTGAGGATGTTTATCTCAAAGAGATCCTGACTTCCGAGGCGTTTACGACGACAAAATCCAAACTGACCCTCGCGCTGGGCAAGGACATCTTCGGGACGCCCATCGTGGCCGATCTGGCCGGCATGCCTCATCTTCTCGTGGCCGGCGCCACCGGTTCCGGTAAGAGCGTCGCCCTCAACGGAATGATCATGAGCCTTCTCTGTTCGGCCGCGCCGCAGGAGGTCAAGTTCATCATGATCGACCCCAAGTTGCTTGAGCTTTCGGCGTACGACGGCATCCCGCACCTTCAGACACCGGTGCTCGTCCGGGCCAAAGACACGCCCAAGGTTTTTCACCGCCTCGTGGCCGAGATGCAGCACCGGTACCGCCTTCTGGCCGAGGCCGGCGCACGGAATATCGAGAGCTACAACAAGAAAATTCGAGACGAGGGCGCCCAAACCAAAGGACGACCGGCGGAAGAAACAACCCAAACCGGATCCGAACGAGGTCTCGATGCGCCTCTCTCCGAGCCGAATGCCCCGCTCCCCTACCTGGTCGTCATCGTGGATGAGCTGGCCGATCTGATGCTGGTCGCGGCGCGCGACGTTGAAGATTCGATCGCGCGGCTGGCCCAGATGGCCCGCGCGGCCGGAATCCATCTCGTGGTGGCCACCCAACGCCCCTCGGTGGACGTACTGACCGGACTGATCAAGGCCAATTTTCCGGCGCGGATTTCATTCCAGGTCTCATCCAAGACCGACTCCCGAACGATCCTGGATGCCAACGGCGCGGAGCAGTTGCTGGGGAAGGGCGATATGCTGTTTTTAGCGCCGGGGACGGGCCGGATCACGCGGATCCACGGGGCCTATGTCTCCGAGAACGAGATACGGGCGGTCGTCGAACATGTCAAGTCGCAGGCCAAACCGCACTACATTGATCTCACCCCCGCCTCGGACGCCGACGGGAACGACTCCGGCGATCCGAACGCAATGGAGCGGGATGAACTCTACGAGAAGGCGGTCGAACTGGTGGTCACCTCCGGCGCGGCCTCGGCCTCCCTGATCCAGCGGCGGCTTCGCGTCGGCTATCCACGGGCGGCCCGCATGATCGAGATGATGGAAGAGGACGGCATCGTGGGCCCGGCCGCAGGGGGAAAACCGCGGGACGTCCTGGGGCGGAAGAACGAGCGGGTCGGATAATCGGATGCCGCGGGCCATGAGGATAAGGCGATTTGTGGTTCTCGGGGTCCTGATCGGCCTTTTTCAAACATCCGGCGCGGTCTTGGCCGCGCCGCCCACGGCCGATGAGAACTCCATCGAGGACGTGATCCGGAAAATCCAGGCCGCATACGAAAAGACAATCGACTGGAAGGCCGGGTTTCAACAGATCACGCGGATCGAGGGGTTCGAGACGCCGATCACGTCCCGGGGAAGGCTGTACATCAAGAAACCGGATAAACTCCGGTGGGATTACTCGGAGCCGAACCGTCACCAGATCGTGGTCAATGCGCAGAAGATCTGGATCTACACCCCGGAACAGAATCAGGTGATCGTGAGTCTCTTTTCAGACGTTTCCGATTCCCAGCTGCCGCTCCACCTCTTAAGCGGCGTCGGCCGTCTGGACCAGGACTTCACCGTTCAGTGGGCCGATCCGGAAAAACCGCAGCCCCCAGGCGCTCCGGCCCTGATCCTGATCCCCAAAGATCCGCGGACGGGCCTGACCCGGCTACGGATGGAGGTGGACCCGGGGAGTTATTTCATCACCCGGCTCGCGTTGTTCGAAGCGAACGGAAACGAGTCGAGTTTTCAATTTACGCAGATAGGGCATGACACCGGATTAAAAGACCGGTTTTTTGTTTTTACGCCGCCGAAAGGCGTTGTGGTCGTCGAGGCTCCACGCATGAGACCCTGATTCCAACCCATCCAACTGAAAAGGCGTTTGCATGAATCGGGAGCATTGAAATGAACGAACCTAAACGGAAAACGGGGTTGCGTAAAAAACTGGTCTGGGCCACCTTGCTGGTCGGCGTGCTGCCGGTTGTCCTCGGTCTGATCCTGACCTATCTCAAGGGAACGGAGGCGCTCCGAAAGGCCCTCGGGGCCGACTTCGCCGGGCTGGCGCGCGAAGCGGCGAGCAAGGCCGACCTCGTCATCGGTCAAGAGATCGATGAGATGACCACCCTCGCCGCCTCGGCCGAGGTGCTGGAGGCCGTGGCGCGAGCAAACCGGACCTACGACGGCCGGCCCGAGGCGGTCATCCAGGAGCACCTGACTCAGTCGTCCAGGAACTGGGAGAAGACGCAACGGAATCTTGAAAAACGGCACCCGATACTGACCGGTCCGGCGGCGGCCTATCTGAGAAAGGTTCTGAATATCCAGGAGGAGTCCCTCGCACACATCGCACTGTATCTGACCGACCGGCGCGGCGCCCTTGTGGCCAGCATCAATGACTTTCCAGCCTTCCTCTCCGCACAAGCGGAGG
>CAKKOZ010000059.1 GCA_919901335.1 Nitrospiria bacterium
GCCGCGAGCGAGCGGATATGGTCCGTCATGAATTCCGGCCCGGTCGCGCAGTTCAGCCCGATCGATAAGATGGGCAGATGTTCAAGCGATGTGTAGAGCGCCTCCACCGCTTGACCGGCCAGCATCGTGCCGGTCCGTTCGATCGTGGCCGAGATCATCAAGGGAAGGTCGCGGCCGGAATCGGCGCGGGCTTTTAAGATGCCGATCGCCGCGGCCTTGAGATTCAAGGTATCCTGCGCCGTCTCCAGCAGCAACAGATCCGCGCCGCCCTCGATCAATCCCTTGGCCTGATGATAAAATGATTCGGTCAGCTGATCGAATGTCACGCCGCCGGTGACGAGCAGCGTCTTTGTCGTCGGCCCCATCGCGCCGGCCACGAGCCGCGGACGGTCGGATGTCGATAAGCGGTCCGCGGCCGCGCGGGCGAGGCGCGCCCCGGCGCGGTTGATCTCGATGACTTTGTCTTGCAGGGCATATTCGGCCAGTACGATCGAGGTTCCGCCGAAGGTGTTCGTCTCGATGATGTCTGCGCCGGCCGCAAGATAGGCCTCGTGGATAGCCTGGATCACGTCGGGCCGCGTGAGATTCAAATACTCGTTGCAGCCCTCATATTCCGGCCCGCCGAAATCCTTCGCCGTGAGATTCCGGTCCTGGATCTGAGTCCCCATCGCGCCGTCGATCACCAGAATGCGCTCGGAGAGAATCTGCTTGAGTCGTGTGACGTCCATGGATTCGAAATTGTCCGTTAGAATATTAAGGGCCATTCTAACAGAAATCCCTTCCGTCAGGCCAGAAGGATTTTAATCTGTATAAAATCTTTTTTCTTGACCAGTGTATGGAATCGGGCTATATATAAAAACTCGGCCTTATTTTAAGTTTTAAAACATCAGAATCCACGGGACCCAACAGTCAAAGGAGGGCGTTATGGTGGTTCGATTGGGAGATATTGTGCCGGATTTCACGGCGGAATCCACTCAGGGACCGATCCGTTTTCATGAATGGATCGGGAGCAACTGGGTTATTTTCTTTTCCCATCCGAAGGATTTCACGCCGGTCTGCACCACCGAGCTGGGAGCGGTGGCCAAACTGAAGGACGCGTTTGCTCAACAGGGCGTGAAGGTCATCGCCTTGAGCGTGGACAGCGTGGACGACCATAAGAAATGGATCAAGGACATCAATGAAACTCAGGGCTGCGTTGTCGACTATCCGATCATCGGCGATCCCGAACGGAACGTGGCCAATCTGTACGACATGATCCATCCCAACGCGATCGACAACCTGACCGTCCGATCGGTCTTCGTCATCGGGCCGGACAAGAAACTCAAACTGACACTGACCTATCCGGCCTCGACGGGGAGAAACTTCGACGAGCTCTTCCGTGTAGTCGAGTCGCTGCAGTTGACGGCGAAGTACAGCGTCGCGACGCCGGCCAATTGGAAACCGGGGCAGGACTGCATCATCTCCCCATCCGTCAAGGACGAGGAGATCCCGGGCAAGTTTCCGAAAGGACATACGGTCATCAAGCCGTATCTTCGGACCACGCCTCAGCCCAATCGGTAATAACCTGCGGGGGCGGCTTGCCATGGCCGCCCCATTTTTATCCCAATCAGATTAGAAAAGGCAACTGAATGCTCAACGTGGTCGGGATGAAGGAGATCAATGCGATCTTCGAGGTGACGGACCGACTGGGGATCAACCGTGAATGGATCGAGATTCCGCTCGGTCCCGAATCACCCGGTCAGGTGAAAAAACTTCCGAATGGCAAGTATGAGATCACGGTGGATGCGGAGATTCAAATTGAACGGTGGGTGTCCGTCATGGAAGCCGAATTAAAGAAGATCCTGTGAGGACGAATGCCGCAACCGATTGAAATGAACGATCCGGAAAAAATCAACGAATTATTGACCCGGGTCGCGCTGACCGGAAAGGGTTTTACCACCGAATGTCTTCTGGCCGAGGTGATTGACGTGGGGATCACGTATCCCGATCACCTGAAGGCGAGCGGCGAAGATCCCGACGCCTCATACGATGGAAAATCCCCGGCCTGGGCGGTCTATCACGTCCGGCAGGGCAAGAAGGTCTTCATGGTCTACGGCGGTGGGGGAAAGGAACGGCGGACTCAAGTCACCGAGACGCCATAAGTCTCATGAAATTTGTTTTCATCAATCTTTTTTTCTTCCCTTTTTCTCCTGGATCCGCTCCAACCGCGCTTTGATCTCTTTCTCATATCCGCTCTCGGTCGGTTCGTAGAATCGTTCCCCCAAAAGCTTCTCGGGCAGATAGTCTTGCGGCGCGATCTCGTCCGGAAAATCGTGCGGGTATTGATAGCCCCTGCCGTAGTCGATCTCCTTCATCAATCGGGTCGGCGCGTTTCGAAGGTGCAGCGGGACGGGAAGGCTCCCGTGTTCCTTCGCGGCCTTCGCCGCTTTTTTGTAGGCCATGTAGCTTGCGTTGCTCTTCGGCGCCGTTGCGAGATAGGTCGCGGCCTGGCTCAACGGGATCCAGCCCTCCGGCAGCCCGACGGCATGAAAAGCGTTTAAGGCCGCGACGGCCATCGGAAGGGCCTGCGGATCAGCGTTGCCGACGTCTTCCGAGGCGAAAATCACCATTCGTCGCGCAATGAAGAGGGGGTCTTCCCCGGCCTCGAGCATACGGGCCAGATAATAGACCGCGGCGTCCGGATCGCTTCCGCGCATGCTCTTGATGAAGGCCGAGATGATGTTGTAATGCTCCTCCCGATCCTTATCGAACAGGAGCAGTCGGTTTTGCGCCGCTTCACGGACCGTGTTTTCGGTCAGATGCCGCTTCCCGTTTTTTTCGGGGCACAATGAGACGGCCGCTTCGAGAAGGTTCAGCGCGCGGCGCGCATCGCCCTCGGACCAGTCGGCCATCTCCCGAAAAAGTTCCGGGCTGTGGTCAATTTTCATCTTACCTAGGCCGTGCTCCGGATCGGCGAGCGCTTGTTGAATAATTTTTACGATGTGATCCGGGGTCAACGGTTTCAGTATCAGGACGCGGCATCGGGAGAGAAGCGGGGCGTTCACTTCAAAACTCGGGTTCTCGGTCGTGGCGCCCATCAGTATGATCGTCCCGTCCTCCACGTGGGGAAGAAAGGCGTCCTGCTGGCTCCGGTTGAACCGGTGGATCTCATCCAC
>CAKKOZ010000060.1 GCA_919901335.1 Nitrospiria bacterium
ATTGGTTGTATATTGTCAACATATTTTTAACAACCATAGATTGGTGGACAAGGAGGGCCGATGACAGTACCCTGTTTTGGCAGGAGGCAAGTATGTCAAAGGCTTCGAAAGAAAACCCGATTGGGCGCAAGATTCGGCAGAGGCGCGTGCAGCTTGGATTGTCCCAGGAGGGATTAGCGGAAAGCTTGGGGATTTCCTACCAACAGGTTCAGAAATATGAGAAGGGAATCAGCCAACTGACGATCGGGAGGCTTCAAGAAATCTCCGGGCGGCTTTCTGTTGAAATGGATTATTTCTTGAAAAACCTTCCGGTGACAAGGGAAGCCCCTCATCCCTATGGCGGGCTTTCCTCTGAGGAAAAGCGGCTGATCAAGCAGTACCGTCACATTTCCGATCCTCACGCACGTCTATCGCTTCTTCGGCTCATTCAAACCGTCGTCCGTCTAACCAATAGAAAACCCACTGTTTAGCAACGGCAAGAAATGAGGTAAGAAAAATAGCCTGCCGGGTTTGACTTACCCCATCGGCGCAAGTAGAATCGGGCCATGGACCTGACCCCGCAACAGCGAACGGCAATCGAGCATGAGGGCGGGCCGCTGCTGATCATTGCCGGCGCCGGAACCGGCAAGACCCTCGTCATTTCTCACCAGATTGCTCACTTGATATTAACCAAGAAAGCCCGGCCGGAAGAGATCCTCGCATTGACCTTTACCGAGAAGGCCGCCCATGAAATGGAAGAGCGCGTGGACCTGCTGGTGCCGATGGGGGCCTTCGGCTATCACATCAGCACCTTCCATTCCTTCGGCGAGCGCGTTTTGCGGGAGCACGGTCTGGCGCTGGGCCTGACGACTGATTTTCGTGTTCTCTCCCGACCGGAGCAGGTGATCTTTTTTCTCGATCATCTGTTCGAGTTCGATCTGGATTATTACCGTCCGCTGAGCAATCCGACCAAACATATCGAAGCGATACTGACGCTCATCTCGCGGGCGAAAGATGAAGACGTCGGCCCGGACGAGTACCGGGCCTATGCCAACCGGCTGGCCCGGCTTGCCCGACGAAAACCGAAAGACAAGAGCCTTGCGGAATCGGCGCAACAGCAGATGGAACTGGCCCGGACGTATGAAACCTACCAGCGTCTTTTGATGAAAGAGGGCCGCGTGGATTTCGGGGATCTCGTGCTGCTCCCCCTCAACCTGTTCCGGACCCACCCCATGATCCTGAAACGATATCAGGACCGGTTCCATTTCATCCTGGTGGACGAATTCCAGGACACCAACTACACCCAGTTCCAATTGGTTCGTCTCCTGGCCCGGCGCCGAAAGAATATCGCCGTGGTGGGGGACGACGATCAAAGCATCTACAAATTCCGGGGGGCCGCGATCAGCAACATCCTCAATTTCATGGAGTACTATCCCAAGGCACGGCAGGTGGTCTTGACCGAGAACCACCGTTCGACCCAGACCCTGCTGGACACCGCCTACCGACTGATCCGCCACAACGATCCGGACCGGCTCGAGGTCCGGAATAAAATCGACAAGCGCCTGAAGGCCCGGCGGTCCGGTGATGTGCCGGTGCTCCATCTCGCGTACGACACCCTCTCAGCCGAAGCCGATGCCGTGGCCCGGACGATCGAGGAAAAGACGGACACGGGAAACTATCTCTATAAGGACTTCGCGGTCCTGGTGCGGGCCAATCAGGACGCCGAGCCGTT
The DNA here is from genome assembly GCA_919901335.1 of Nitrospiria bacterium. GTDB lineage: Bacteria > Nitrospirota > Nitrospiria > JACQBZ01 > JACQBZ01 > JACQFA01. The sequence goes on from CAKKOZ010000060.1 coordinate 1,712, forward strand.
CATGCGTGCGCTCAACATGCGGCGAATCCCCTATTATTTCACCGGCAACCGGGGGCTTTATCGTCGGGAAGAGATCCGGACCCTCACGGCCTTCATGCGGGTCCTGGCCGATCCCGCCGACAGCCTGAGCCTCTACCAACTGGCGAGTTCCGACATCTACCGACTGGACATGGAAACGCTGATCCGGTGCTCCAGCCTCGCCGACCGGAAAAACATGAAATTGGCCGAGGTCTTTGCACAGTTCCAGAACAACCCGGACCTCTTCGCCTCGACCGGTCCGGTCCTGCCGGTCATCACCCGGCTGCTTCATGACATCGGCCGGTTCCGCGAGGAATCGAGGCGGCATACCGCCTCCGTGCTCCTCTACCGATTTCTTCAGCAGACCGGCTATCTGACGGATCTCACAAAGACCGAAACGCTGGAGGCCGAACTCAAGATTAAAAACATCGGTGAGTTTTTCGAGAAGATCCGCCGGATCGAGGCCGTGCTGCAGCATGAACAGCTCCCGCATGTCATCCGTTATCTGAATGCGCTGATCGAGGCCGGCGACGACCCGGCCGTCGCCGAGATCGAGACCGATCAGGACGGGGTTCATATCCTGACGGTTCACAAGGCCAAGGGCCTCGAATTCCGGGTCGTGTTCCTGGTGAGTCTGGTTGAACAGAAATTCCCCTCGCGCGAGCGCGGCGACCCGATTGATTTCCCCGAACTCCTGATCAAGGACAAACTGCCGGCCGGCGATTTTCATCTTCAGGAGGAACGCCGCCTGTTTTACGTCGGCATGACGCGCGCGAAAGAAGAGTTATATCTCACCTCAGCACGGGATTACGGCGGCGGGAAGTCCCGCCGGATCAGCCGGTTTGTGCTCGAAGCGCTGGGGCTGACCGAAGAGGCGATCCCGATCCGACGCTCGGCCGCGATGGAAGTCATCCGTCGTTCGGCCGGCCCGCCGGTGGATCCCAACACCGCGCCGTATCATCCGACGGAATCACCCGTGTTGAGTTATTACAAGATTGACGACTACCTCACCTGCCCGTTAAAGTACAAATTCGCCCATCTGATCCGGCCGCCCGTTCCCCGCCCCCCGACGGTGATGTACGGGAGCGCGTTGCACGCGGCGGCGCAGGCCTATCTACGGCAGAAAATGGCGGGGAGCCGGATGCCGCTCGATCAAGTCCTTCAGGTTTTTCGGAATGCCTGGGTGAACGACGGCTTTTTGAGCCGGGAACACGAGGAGCAGCGGCGGGCGGCCGGAGAGAAAACCCTCCGGCGATTTTTGGAAAGAGAAGAGGCCTCCGGTGTTGTTCCGACCGCGATCGAAAAGAGTTTCAAGTTTTTCATCGGCCCAAGCCGGGAGGCCGTGAAAGTCACGGGCCGATGGGACCGGATTGATGACGTGGAGGGAGAGGTCTGCGTCATTGATTACAAATCATCCAATATCCAGACGCAGAAAAAGGCGGATGACGAAACTAAAAAAAGCCTGCAACTGTCCCTCTACGCACTGGCCTATCGGGAACAACACGGGAAAATGCCGGATCGTCTGGAACTCCATTTTCTGGAGTCCGGCCGGATCGGCCGGACACAAAAAACAGACCGGGATCTTGAGAAAACAGCCGAGCTGATCCAAAAGGTCGCTTCCGGAATCAAGGGGGGGGATTTTGCTGCGAGGCCGACGTACATGGCCTGCCGGTACTGCGCCTACCAGGACATCTGCCCTTACACCCGTTTCGGGAAGGACACCTGATGCGCCGATTAAGTTTTTCCCCGGCGTTCAGCCTTCAGGCGGCGCTTGCGGGCATCCTGTTGTTTACGGCGTTTCTTGACGCTGGGCTTCTCGTAGGCCTGCTGGCGACGAAGCTCGCGGAAAACCCCTTCCTTGGCCATCTTCCGCTTTAGAATCTTGATCGCCTTTTCCAGACCCTCTTGATAGACTTTTACTTCCATGAACCAACCTCTCTGTAACCGTTTTCCCCGGCGAGGACCATCGTGATATATCTTCTATGAATGATCAAGAAACCGTATGACAACCCTCTCAAAATAAAAAGCCCTCAAAGATTCGGGAGTCATTTGGGGCTTGAACTTCGATCCTGCTCTGTGCCCGTCCAGTTGACGGAGGCGTTCATCATACGGTAGTTTGCATGGCCTGTCAAGGGATTTTAGCGAGCCTTTTTTTCTTGACAGGACCGGGGGAAACGGCTACCTTAGCCAAAGGTTTTCAGTGTGTTGCGCTCTCGTGACCAACCCAAGATGAACCGGCCGAGCCGACCCATCGGGTCTTAATTGATCATGCGGATAAGCACCGGCAGTCCAGTCAACCCACACCCAACAAGGAGGACATCGTATGAAAAAACGAAGCTTCAATACGGCCGCGATGATTGCCGTTCTCTGCATTTCTCTGGTCAGTACAGGATGCCTCGGCCGATTCGCGGCCTTTAACAAGCTTTCCGACTGGAACCAGAAGGCTACGGATAACAAATTCGTTAACGAGATTGTTTTCTTGGCCCTCAACATCATTCCCGTGTATGGTATCGCTCTGTTGGTCGACGCGGTTGTGTTCAACTCCCTGGAATTCTGGGGCGAGAAAAATCCGATGATGACTGAAGGGGATCACCAAAAGGTCGTGGAGTCGGGTGATCTCAAGGTCGTCCAGACGTTTCATCAGGACCCGG
>CAKKOZ010000061.1 GCA_919901335.1 Nitrospiria bacterium
GGACAGGCCCTTGGCGACGCGCACCCGCACATGCTCCAACCCCTGCGCCTCATCCACCAGCGCTCCGAAAATCTTCGCGATCTCGGGCAACTGCCGGAGCCGGTTCTTCTGGATCAGGAGATCAACGAAGCGCCGCAGAAGCGGCGGGCTTCCGATCTGATCGCCCAGCAATGACAGGATCCGTTTTTTCTCGTCCAGGGTATAAAGAGGGTTCCGGCAAAGATCCAGAAGTTCGGATTGGGCCCGAATCATCCGGTCCGTCTGCTCCAGCCGCTCCCGGATCGACGCCAGCAGGTTCTCAAGCCGGGCCAGATCAAAAAGCGCCTTGGCATACCGTCGTGCCGTTGCCGTGTTCATGCTTCGGTCCACCCTGCCGCGATTTCATAGCCGCAAAAAAATGCGTTACCCTAACACAGGGCCGCCTTCTTGTCAAACGGCGGGCTTTCGGTCTCGGAGGGATTTCCAGCCGACCGCGGCCGGTTGCGCCCCTCTCGGCGCGGGGCATCGCAAATGATGCCGCCGCCGAGCAGTTCATCCCCCCGGTAGAAGACCACCGACTGGCCGCGGGCCACGGCCCGCTGAGGCGCTTGAAGTTTAACGCGGACGGTCCGATCATCCAGCGGCTCGATCCGGGCCGGCACCGATGGATGACGGTATCGGATTTTCACCTCCGCATCCATCGGTGCCTTCAACGGTCGTTCCACAAAAAGATTCAGATCGTTCGCAACCAACTCCTCGCAGAGCAGTTCGGGCTCCGCGCCCACCACCACCGTGTTCTCGTCCGGCCGGACATCAATCACATACAAGCGCTCCGGCGCCGAAAGGCCCAATCCCCGCCGCTGTCCAACGGTGTAGAAGGCCACGCCCGGATGCTCCCCCAAAACATCCCCCTGGGACGTAACGATCCGTCCGGGCCGGGTCGCCCGGGGCGCATGGAGCGTCAAAAATTGTCGGTAATCCTGCTGCGTGACGAAGCAGATTTCCTGGCTTTCTTTCATCTCGTCGGCCGGAAGGTCCAGAGATTCAACGCGCCGCCAGACATCCGATTTCTGCATGGAACCCAGCGGGAAGATCAGCCGGGGCAGGATTTCCGGCCGGAGCCGGTAGAGGAAATAACTCTGATCCTTTCGCTCATCCGCCGCCCGCTTTAATAGATACCGACCCGTTTCGTTCCTCTCGAGCCGCACGTAATGTCCGGTCGCCAGAAAGTCCGCACCGAACTCCATGGCGATCTCAAACAGCCGGCCGAACTTGATCCGCTCGTTGCACCGCACGCAGGGATTCGGCGTCTCGCCGCCGAGGTAGCCCTCGACAAAGTCCTCGATCACGGCCCGTCGGAATTCGGGCTGCACATCAATCACATGGTGCTCAATCCCGAGCCGCTGCGCCACGTAACGGGCCACGCCTATCTTGCAGCAGGACCGATCCTGCCAGCGCTTGTCCGGGTTCTCCTCTTCCTTCCAGACCTTGAGCGTCACGCCGATGACCCGGTGCCCCTGTTCTTTCAGGATCAGGGCCGTGGCGCAACTGTCCACGCCGCCGCTCATGCCGACGACGACGGTCTTGCTCGGCGTGGGGGCAATGATCGATGTCATCCGCGCGTCTCCTGCACTGCCGCTTCTCGGCCTCGAACGCCGCCGGGGCCTTCCAGGTTCCCATTGGCACCCGTCCCCGGTCGGTTCATCTCACAAGGGCCGTTAAACCGCACGCCCTCTTCGATGATGAGCAGCGGCGTCTTGACCGAACCGTCCAGGACAGCCGTCGGCAGGAGATGGATTTTCCCCATCGCCGTGATGCTGCCGGCGATCGTGCCGCCGCTCACAACCGTGCCGGCGCTGATCTCGGCATGAATTACGGCGCCTTCCCCCACGATCAGCGTTCCCTCGGTAATGATCTCCCCTTCCACCTGGCCGTCGATCCGAATGGTGCCGTGATAAGTAATCACGCCCTTGAACTCCGTCCCTTTCCCCAAAAAGGCGATGATCTCGTCCCCTCCCATATCCTTCCGATCTCTTTCTTCCCTGCGCAGCATCTGTTTCCTCCTTTTGAGTATCTATCGGCTCGTCAAGCGGCTCGTTCGGCTATTTAAAAATGAGGTCCAATAAACGGTCCAGATCCGACGGATTATGATACCGGATGGTGATCTGCCCCCCTTCTTTCGCCGCGGTGATCCGGACCCGGGTTCCCAGATATCGCATCAGGCGCTCCTGCGCTTCGACAACCGGGGCCTGCGCTTTCGGCAATGTCTTTCGGCTAAACGATCCCAACCGCTTGACGGCAGCCTCGGTGGCGCGCACCGAGAGCCCCTTCCGAAGGATCCGCCGGGCCAATCGGAGCTGGGCCTGAAGTCCGGCCAGCGATAAAAGCACCTTCGCGTGGCCGACGGACAATTGGTCCGACGCGATCGCGTCCTGCAATTCGGGCGGGAGGCTCAGCAACCGCAGCGCGTTGGTGACGGAGGATCGCTCCTTCCCCACCCGCCGGGCCGCATCTTCCTGCGTTACATGGAATTCTTCGATCAGGCGGCGATAGGCCTTCGCGGTTTCGATCGGGTTGAGATCCTGCCGCTGAAGATTCTCAATAAGGGCCAGTTCGACCGCCTCCGAGTCGGAGGCCTCCTGAAGCACCGCCGGAATTTTTTCCAGGCCGGCGAGCTTGGCCGCGCGCCAGCGGCGCTCCCCGGCGATCAGCTCGAACCGGCCGCCCTCGGCCCGGCGGACGAGGACGGGCTGCAGGACGCCTTTCTCCTTCAAAGACGCGGCCAGCTCCTGCAATTCCGGCTCTTTGAAGACCTTTCGGGGTTGATACCTATTAGGTATTATATTTTTGACGTCCAGATCCAGGAAACGTCCGGCCGCCGTCGCGGGAGACGCCCCCTCCGGGAGGGACCGTTCAAACAGGGCGTCCAGACCCCTACCGAGCGCTTTTTTCTGCATGGGCCATCACCTCCTTCGCAAGGGTCAGATAAGCTTGGGCCCCCGGGGAGCCGATATTGTAGAGGAGCGCCGGCCGACCATGACTGGGCGCCTCGGCCAGGACCACGTTTCGGGGCACGATCACCTTAAAAACCTGTTGCTTGAAATACTGACGGATCTCCCGCACCACCTGTTGGGAGAGATTCGTTCGGCGGTCGTACATCGTGAAAAGAATTCCCTCGATCTTCAGTCCCGGATTATAGCTCTCCCGGACCCGTTGCACCGTCTTCAATAATTGGCCCAATCCCTCCATGGCATAGTACTCGCACTGCACCGGGATGATCACGGAATGGGCCGCGGTCAGTGCGTTCAGCGTCAGGAGCCCCAGCGACGGCGGGCAATCCAAAATAAGATAGTCGTACCGCTCGACCACATTCTGCAACGCGCGTTTCAAGAAGGATTCGCGTTGTGGAAGCGGGATCAGCTCCAACTCCGCCCCGACCAAATCCACCCGGGCCGGAATCAAGTCGAGTCCCGCGAGTTCCGTTTTCAGCACAATATCCTCGAGGGGTTTTTGCCCCATCAAGACATCGTAGAGACTGGCCGAAAGACCTTCCCGATTTCCCTGCAGGCCGCTGGTGGTGTTTCCCTGAGGATCGACATCGATCAACAAAACTGTTTTCTCGGCCACGGCAAGAGACGCCGCCAGATTAATGGCCGTGGTCGTCTTCCCGACTCCGCCCTTCTGATTTGCAACTGCGATGATTATTCCCATGCCCGTCTGCAACCCGATAACGGGGTGGATCTTATCACAGGCCGGAGCAAAATAAAAGAATTTTGCGCATTCTAATCCAGGTGCGCGTCGGCCGAGGGCGGATGATTGTGCTCGACTGTTTTGACCATGGTTCCACGTGGAACATCCGGTCGGGATTGATTGGGGACTACGCTCGCTGTGCGCGTTCAAGAGCCCGGCCGATTCCGCCTGAAGATCTCCAGCCGACGATGGATTTTCGAAAAGGGAAGCCGGTATTGAATCGTGGTCTCCCAGCCGCTTTTGTGCTCGAGCGGCATGACGGGTTCCGGGCCTCCCTGATAGAGGATTAATTTCCCTTCGGTGGACAACAGGGAAAGGGCCTTCTCCAAAACAACCTTTTTCTTTGCAAAAGCCCGCGCCACGATTAGGTCGTAGCGAGTGGTTTTTTCAATTAACTTCTCCACGCGCTGATTTAAGACCTGCGTCTCTACAAGATGCAGCTTGCCGATGATATGGTAAAGAAACGCCGACTTTTTCTGCGATGATTCAACGAGCGTCATACGCAGCTCCGGGAAGCCGATCTTCAAAGGCAGACCGGGGAACCCGGCGCCGGTTCCAATATCCAACAGCGTCTGGCCTGCACGCTTCTCAATCGCCTTTAAACCTGCGAGTGAATCCAGAAAATGTTTTTCAATGACCTCATCATCCTCGGTGATCGCGGTCAGATTGACCCGTTGATTCCATCCCTTCAGATCATCAAGATAGACTAAAAACTGGTCAATCTGCAGATCCGTCAAAGCGCAGCCAAGCGCCTTCGCTCCGCTTGCAAGAAGACTCGCCAGCCTTGACCGGTCTTGACGGGCCGACATTATAGTCAGCCTTTTTGTAAAATCTGTGGATTGTGCCGGTTGCGTTCTAAGGCGACCAGGAGAAGAGAAATTGCGGCCGGCGTGATTCCGGAAATACGTGACGCCTGCCCAACCGAAAAAGGACGGATGTCATTCAGTTTTTCAAGAACCTCGTTCGATAGACCTATGACGCGATCGTAGTTGAATTTAGGAGGGATTTTTCGGTTTTCCATTCTCTTAAACCGGTCCACTTCCTTGAGCTGCCGAAGGATGTACCCTTCGTATTTGACCTCGATCTCCACCCGTTTTTTTACTTCTCCCGAAAGAATTTCCCCGGGGCGGGAAAGCGGCTCAATCATGTCATAATCCAGTTCGGGGCGTTTGAGTAATTGTTCCAGTGTCGGATCTGTTGTCTCCTCGGAAGTCAGAAGTCCGATCTCATTGAGTCTCCCGGCCTTGACACGTGTTTTTTTAAGCCGCTCGATTTCGTCTTTAATTTGCTTTCGTTTTTTAAGAAATAACAGATACGGCTGCTCTGTTAGAAGCCCTATTTGATGCCCCGTTTCCATCAAACGGAGATCCGCATTATCGTGACGCAGCAGCAGCCGGTATTCCGCTCTCGATGTAAACATCCGATAAGGTTCCCGCGTGCCTTTCGTGACGAGATCATCAATAAGAACACCGATATAGGCATCGGAACGGTCCAATATGAGCGGGGACTTTGACGAGATTTTCAATGCGGCATTAATACCTGCCATTAATCCTTGGGCGGCCGCTTCCTCGTAACCGGATGTTCCGTTGATCTGGCCGGCGTGATACAAACCCTCAAGCGCTTTTGTCTCAAGCGTGGGCTTCAATTGTGTCGGAGGAAAAAAATCGTATTCAACGGCATAGCCCGGTTTTAACATAACCGCCCTCTCAAGACCCGGAATGGTTTTCAACAAGGCCTGCTGTACATCCACGGGAAGGCTGGTCGAAATCCCGTTGGGATAAAACTCCAATACATCACGTCCTTCCGGCTCGATGAAAATCTGATGACGATCCTTGGCAGAAAAACGGACGACCTTATCCTCGATGGATGGGCAGTAGCGTGGGCCGGTCCCTTCGATGACACCGCTGTACATCGGCGAGCGGTCTAAATTCTCCAGAATGATCCGGTGCGTTTCCCTGTTTGTGTAGGTGATATGGCAGGGGACCTGTTCTATGGATATCCGGTCCGTGGAGTATGAAAACGGCGGCGGCGGCTCATCCCCATATTGCGGAATCATGACCGAGAAATCAATCGTCCGTTTGTCCAAGCGGGGCGGCGTTCCGGTTTTGAGACGGCCCAGTTCAAGCCCTAACCCGGCAAGGTCTTCGGATAGACCCTCGGCCGCGGCCTCGCCCGCTCTTCCGGCTGGAAAATGGGTCATTCCGATATGGATCAGCCCTCCGAGAAACGTTCCCGTGGTTAATACCACCGCTCCGGCCTTGATTCGAACTCCCATGTCCGTCACAATGCCCGTTACTTTTTGGCCCGTTGTCAGCAGCCGGGCGACCGTTCCACGACGAATTTCAAGCCCTTTCGTCTTTTCCAGCGTCGTCCTCATTACAGAACGGTACACGGCCTTATCGGCCTGTGCTCGCACCGCTTGGACCGCCGGGCCGTTTCGTGTATTGAGCATGCGGAACTGGATGCCGGAGTGGTCGGTGTTTCGAGCCATCTCTCCACCCAGAGCGTCGATCTCTCGAACGAGATGCCCCTTGGCGATACCACCCACGGCCGGATTACAGGACATCTGTGCAATCTTGTCCGGTTCCATGGTCAATAACAATGTGGCCTGGCCCATGCGGGCAGTCGCGAGAGCCGCCTCGCAGCCCGCATGCCCTCCGCCGACCACAATGACGGCGTACGTTTCATCAAATGCCTTGATCAGCATACTCTTTGTTCCACGTGGAACATTTTAAAATAGGCCCTCTTCACTGCAAGCATCCGGCATCGGCGACGGTGCTGGGGTTGGTAATCGGTTTATTTGCCGATACAAAACTCTTTAAAAATCTTATCGAGAAGATCCTCGGTGGTGGTTGTCCCCGTAATCTCACCAAGCCTGTCAACCGCCGTTCTGATATCCATGGCGATCAGATCGCCGGAGGCATTTTTATCCACAGACGAAATCGCATTCTCTATGTACGTTTTTGCTTGTAATAACATTGCCTTGTGTCTCGCGTTGATCATGGCTTCGCGGTCTCCGCTGGTCACAATCCCGCTCCGGATCTGTTTTAATACAGCCCCCCTCAATTCTTCCAGCCCTTCTCCTGTTACTGCCGATATAAAAACAATCGTTCCGGGAAGTTTTTGGGCCGCATCGGCCCTCACTTGAACAGATGACGCTTCCGATAGCAGATCGACTTTGTTGAAAGCGATCAGCCGCCGCTTTTCGGCCGTCTCTTCTAATAACCGGGCTTCCTCAGGACCGAGTCCCTGGCTTGCATCCAGCATTAGAATAACAAAATCGGCCTGTTTGATCGCATTCCGGGTTCGTATGACTCCTTCCCGCTCTACGATGTCATCCGTATCCCGCAAACCCGCCGTATCCATAATGCGAAGCGGAATGCCGTCCAGGTTCAGGTACTCTTCGATGACATCGCGCGTGGTTCCGGGAACCGGGGTCACGATCGCCCGGTTCTGCATCAGCAACGCATTGAGCAGACTGGATTTGCCGACGTTCGGGCGCCCGATAATTGCGGTCGCAATCCCTTCTCGCACGGCTTTCCCGCTCGCGGCTGTTTTTAAAAGCGCTTCCACTCGGTCGGCCATCTCCGCAAGTTGAGTCCGCATCTGTTCATAAGACAGGAACTGGATGTCTTCTTCCGTAAAATCAATCCCGGCCTCTATTTCGGCCAGCAGATGAACCGCCTCGTCGCGCAGAAGCGTGATTCGACGATGGAGCGCCCCGTCCAGCTGGGCCAGGGCGGCGCGTTGGCCGGCTTCGGTTTTCGCGCGGATCAGATCCATCACGGCCTCGGCCTGCGTCAAATCAATCCGGCCGCTCAGAAAAGCCCACTTCGTGAATTCCCCCGGCTCGGCGAGCCGCGCCCCCTGGCGGATCAAGAGATCCAGTATCCGATGGAGGAGGAGCGCCCCGCCGTGGCAATAAACCTCTACGGTATCTTCGCGCGTATAGGTCCTGGGCGCGCGCATGACGGCGAGCATCACTTCATCCAGCCGTTCGCCCGTGGAGGGATTGTAAATGGCGCCGAGGTGGAGGGTGTGACTGGCAAGGGTTTCGGCGGTTTTCCCGTTCCGGGACTGAAAAACCCGCGCGGCGATCTCAACGGCCCGATCGCCGCCGAGTCGAATGATGCCGATCCCGCCTTCTCCGACGGGCGTGGCAATCGCGCAGATGGTGCCGTCGGAAGGGGTCTTACGACTTCTCCCGCCCGGGAGCCGGCGGTTTTCCGGATTCCGTTTTTCCAGACGCCTTTTCATGCGGCTTCTCAAAATACTTCATTGTGAAATACTGCTGGCCGATGGTCAAGACATTGTTCGTGAGCATGTAGAGGACCAGACCGGAAGAGAAGTTTAAGAAGAGGAACGTCATGAGGACCGGCATCATCAGGAAGAGCTTGGCCTGCAGGGGATCCATCGTGGTCGGCTGCATTTTCTGTTGGATGAACATCGTCAGTCCCATGAGAATCGGGAGAACGAAATAGGGATCTTTGTCGGACAGGTCCTGGACCCAGAGCGCAAACGGCGCCTGGCGTATCTCGATGGTCGTATAGAGCACGTTGAACAGCGCCACAAACACGGGTATCTGGAGAAGCATTGGGAGACACCCCCCCAGCGGGTTGGCCTTGTTTTTTTGGTATAGCTCCATCATTTCCCGTTGGAGGCGCGGCTTATCGTCTTTGTGTTTCTTTTGCAGGACCTGCAGTTGCGGCTGAAGAACCTGCATGTCTTTCATCGACCGATAGCTCTTGTGCGAAAGGGGAATGAAGACCACGCGGACACCGACCGTCAACAAAATGATCGCCACGCCGTAATTGCCGGTGAATCCGTGGAAGAACTGGAGGACGTGAAACAGCGGCTGGGCAATAAAACGGACGATCGCCCAGCTCCCGTAGATAAACCAGCCGAAATCGACGGTTTCCTCCAGCCTCACTCCCAGCGATAGCAGACGCCGGTGTTCCTTCGGCCCGGTGTAGAGAAGCACATGATGAACGACGGGCCCGGACCCGGCGGACTCAAATTCCAGCGCGGCATTCATTTCCTTGGGTAAGGCGCGGCTTACAATGGCCGCGACGGCTTTCGTCGGGATGGCCGCGGCGATGAAGTACTTGTCTTGAAGCGCCGTCCAGGCGACCTGCCCCTCATGCCGGATTTCTCCCTCGATTTTGTCGGGTTTGTCCTGTGTCAGTTCACCGTCGGACAGGGTCATGGGTCCGATAAAACCGACAAACCCTCCTTGCTGCCCCCAGTCCGTGATGCCGAAATCGGTGCCGAGCGAGAAGCGATAGCGGTCCGGAAAAGCGGCTGTCTCAATGTCCAACGAAATCCGGTAATCGTCATTCGAAAAAACAAACCGCTTGGAGATCTGCGCGCCCGAAGCGGGATCCAGAAAACGAAACAGGATTTGTCCCGTCTGGGTCCGCTCGTCCAGCATGATGTCCCGGCCTTCGACGGAATAGAGCCCCCGCTCAAGTCGGTCGTTGAGCCCCGCATCAGCCGTCTGAATCGAGAAGGCGGGGAGGGTGCCCGGCGACCCCTCGTATAATTTGATCCGCGTCTTTCGGTCGGGGCCGGTATGGTTTTTTAATTCCAGCCGCGCCAATGCCCCGCCGCGCGAAGTGAAGACGGCTCGGTAGAGCGTTGTTTCCACCAGAACGGTTTTTTCTTCTATGGGCCCGGGTTCGGCCTGGCCGGTCGGTATTTGTACGGGCTCGGCTGGTTTTGAGATCGTCGTCTTTTTATCATCGGATCGTTCGGTTTGCCCGGGCGGCTGCGGAGGGGGGAAGAGACCCAGTCTTTCAATGAAAAAGGGATAGGCGATCATGATCGCGAACGCCAGAAACAGAAAAAGGATAAACCGTTTGTCCATAAATGTTTTTATCTAACGGGATCGTACCCGCCTGGATGGAACGGCTGACATTTCAGTAGTCGCGCGGCGGTGAGCCGCAGGCCCCTTATAACCCCATGCCGTCGGACAGATTCCACGGCATAACAAGAGCAGGTCGGCGCGAATCGACAGGCCCTTGGCAATAAAGGGGAGAGGGTCCATTGGTAGAGTGTAATTAATCCGATCAGCGCTTGCTTCATGGATGTCCTTTAAATAAATCAGCCTCTTCCAGAACCTGTTCAAAATCGCGGACGATCGCAGCATGGCGCTGTGTGAGCATGGCGTTCTTTGGGAAAAAAACAAGATCACAAGCCGGAGAAAGTTTCTTTTGAACTCCGTCGAAGAGGCTTCGCGCCACCCGCTTTGCCTTGTTTCTCCTCGCCGCGGCTCCAAATTTTCGACTAACGACCGCCGCAAAGCGGGAGTGAGAGAGGTTGTTTTTTCGGTAAATAATCCTAAATAATTCCGTGTCGACCTTTACTCCGTGTCGATACAGGACAGAGAACTGCAGACGCTTTTTTAATCGTTGGCTGCATTTCATTAAACAACTCTATACCGTCAATCTTTTTCGTCCCTTGGCCCGACGACGAGACAGAATACGGCGACCGTCTTTGGTTTCCATTCGTTTTAAAAACCCGTGCGTCTTTTTTCTTTTTCGGTTGCTGGGTTGTCGGTAGGTAATCGACATTGATCCTCCTTGATTTTTTGAAAAGGGTATTATAGGGAGCTTCAACCTGGGAGTCAATTAAAAACAGGGCGTATAATAAGTTCTTCTCTTTATAAGTAAATTAAAGATCCGTAGTAGTAGGTCCTGTTGAAAAAAAGGGCGTTTAACGGAACCGAAAGTAAACGGAGGTTTTTTTCTGGGGGGTAGTCATTGGATAAAACTTGCTTTGTTTGTTCGACTTTGTTATCTTGTTTTCCAAACAAAACATTAAACAAGAAGTAGTTAAGTTGTTTTTATGTTGTGTTTGTTTGTGTTTCTATATACAATATAACTAATTGATTTATATAAGTAAACTTTATTATTAACACGTGTTGATAAGGCTGTTAAAAAGTGGGGGGTGATGAAACCTGAAGAAATCTGGCAACGGGCCAGCGAGAGGATAGAGGCACGAGTCAACAAACAGACCCATGATACATGGTTTAAGGCGCTTTCGGTCGAGTCCTTCCAGGGAAAAGAAATCACGCTCGTGGCCCCCAACCGTTTTTTCTGCGACTGGATTCGAGAGCATTACTACGAGATGCTCTCGGACGAGCTGGGGCGGGTTGCCCAGATCGAAGGCCTGAGGGTTAATATCATTGTAAAAGACGGCCAACCCACGCAGAGCGAGATCCTCCCCGCAGAAAAAACAGCCAAGGCCCGCCGAGGGATACAGCTTAACACGAAATACACGTTTAACAGCTTCGTCGTTGGATCCTGCAACCAGTTCGCCCATGCAGCCTCCCTGGCCGTTGCGGAATCGCCCGCACGCGCCTATAACCCGTTATTCCTTTATGGCGGGGTCGGGCTCGGGAAAACGCACCTACTGAACGCCATCGGGAATTTTATTTTAGAAAAGCGGCCCGGGGCAAAGATCGCTTATCTTTCCTCGGAGCAGTTTACCAACGAAGTGATTAATTCGATTCGGTACGATCGCATGTTGGAGTTCCGCAATAAATATCGGGGCGTCGACACGCTTCTGGTGGACGATATCCAGTTTATCGCAGGGAAGGAGAGGACCCAGGAAGAATTCTTCCATACGTTCAATGCCCTTTACGAGGCGCACAAGCAGATCGTCCTCTCAAGCGACCGGTTCCCAAAAGAGATCCCCACGATCGAAGAACGCTTAAGGTCCCGGTTTGAATGGGGCTTAATCGCCGACCTCCAGGTCCCCGATCTTGAGACCCGCATCGCCATTCTTCGGAAGAAGGCAGAGATGGAGGGAATCAACCTGCCGGATGATGTGGCGCACCTCTTAGCCGAGACGATCCGGGGAAATGTCCGCGAGCTGGAAGGGGCCCTGATCCGCGTGGGCGCCTTTTCCTCTCTAACGGGACAACCCATCACGACCGATCTGGCAAAGAAGATCCTCAGGGATTCGGTGCAGGCCAAGCGGATCCTCACGGCGGAGGAGATTCAGCGGGTGGTTGCGGAGCGATTCCATCTCAAGCAGGCCGAGATGAAATCAAAGAAGAGAACCAAAACGATAGTCCAGCCCCGACAGATTACGATGTATCTTTGCCGGGTCCTGACGGCTCTCTCTTTTCCCGAAATCGGGCGGCATTTTGGCGGGAAGGACCACACGACCGTGATCCATGCCTGCCGTCAGATTGAAAAACGGATGGAAGCCGATGCCGGATTCAAGCAGATGGTCGAATCCCTCACGCGACAATTAAAAGAAGGGCCGGGATCGCCCTAACGAGCCGGGCCCTAAAGGCACGAGGAGGCTTACATGAAGCTAAAGATTTCACGAGGAGAACTGCTCACCGGTTTTCAACGGGTTCAGGGCGTAGTGGAGAAACGAAACACGATGCCGATCCTCTCAAATATTCTTTTGGAGGCGAAAGGGGACCAGGTCGTTCTGTTCGCGACCGATCTTGAAATCGGCATCCGGGGAACCTACAAGGCCGAGGTGTCGCAACCGGGCGGGGTGACCGTTTCGGCCCGAAAGTTGTACGAGATCGTTCGTGAGCTCCCGGAAGGCACCGTGACCATCACCTCTGCGGACAACCACGCGGTTGGTATCGAGGCCGGAAAGAGCGAGTTTAGGGTGATGGGACTGCCCCCGCAGGAGTTTCCGACCATGCCCACGGTGGAATCCGAGCCGTTGATGTCCGTCGACCGCAAGATCCTCTCGGAGTTGATTCGAAAAACCGTCTTTGCCGCCGGCGACAACAACGCCCGATACATCCTAAACGGACTTCTGGTCACGCTCTTTATGAAGGAAAAAAAACAGGCCATTCGGTTTGTCGGGACGGACGGCCACCGTCTGGCGGTCATCGAACGACTGCTGGGGGACGGAAAGGGGAAGGGGTTCTCTGCGGAGCAGACCGCGATCGTCCCGAAGAAGGCGGCGATGGAGATCAAGAAGTTTCTGGACGAAAACGAAGAAACGCCCGAGATCGGGGTGAGCAAAAACCAAATGATCTTTCGGCGGGGAAGCCTTTTGTTGCTTGCGCGACTGATGGAAGGAAGCTATCCCAATTACCAGCAGGTGATCCCCAAGGAAAACGATAAGCGGGTGGTGGTGAAAAGGGCCGAGCTGGAAGGCGCGCTCCGCCGTGTATCCATTTTATCCCGCGAGAAAACCAGCGCGGTCAAGCTGGCCTTGGAACCGGATTCCATCACGCTGTCCTCAAGCAACCCGGAGGTGGGCGAGGCGAAAGAGACCCTCGAGGCCAAATTCGGACAGGAAGGGCTCACAACGGGTTTCAATGCACGGTATTTTCTGGATATCCTGGCGGCGATGGATTCGGAAGAGGTCGTCTTAGAGTTTAAGGATGCTTTGAGCCCCTGCCTGGTCCGCCAGCCGGGAGACCCGGACTATTTGTGCGTGATCATGCCGATGCGGGTCTGATGCCAAGGCTGAACCAATGACCCTCTCTCGTTTTGAGGAGCGGCATGGAGACGAAACGTCGATGAAGTACGATGCGGAACAGATCAAGGTGTTGGAGGGACTGGATGCCGTCCGGAAGCGTCCGGCCATGTACATCGGCAGCACCGGCGTGGACGGACTGCACCACCTCGTCTATGAAGCGGTGGACAATAGTGTGGACGAAGCGATGGGCGGCTTCTGCGACCGGATCGAAGTCGTCCTCCACAGCGACGGAAGCTGCACGGTAACCGACAACGGCCGGGGAATCCCGACCGGCATGCATGCCGGCCAGAAGCGCTCGGCGGCCGAGGTGGTCTTGACCGTCCTCCACTCCGGCGGGAAGTTCGACCGGGAGTCGTACAAAGTATCGGGCGGCCTTCACGGCGTTGGGATCTCGGTTGTGAACGCCCTGTCGGAATGGCTGGAGCTGGAGATCTGGCAGAACGGACAGGTGTTTCAACAACGCTACCAGCGAGGTAAACCGGAGGCGCCGTTGAAGGCGACCGGTAAGACAAAAAAGCGCGGGACGAAAGTCACCTTCAAACCCGATTCCCAGATTTTTGAAGAGATGGATTTCAGTTTTGACACGCTGTCTCAACGGTTGCGCGAGATGGCCTTTCTAAATAAAGGGCTTCAGATCCTCCTGACGGATGAACGGACCGAAAAACATCAGGAGTTTTGTTACAAAGGCGGCATCATCTCGTTTGTGGAGCACCTCAATGAAAATAAAGATCCGCTCCACAAGCCGATTTATGTCTCGCGCGAGAAAACCGGTGTCCTGGTGGAAGTGGCCCTCCAGTACAACGATTCCTACTCCGATAACATCTTCTCCTTCGCCAACAACATCAATACCCGGGAGGGCGGAACCCATCTCGTCGGATTCAAGGCGGCGCTCACGCGAACCGTGAACAGTTACGCCACGGCCAATAATCTATTAAAAGCCGACGACCAGGCCCTGACCGGGGACGATGTCCGCGAGGGGCTGACGGCCGTGATCAGCGTCAAGATTCCAGAACCGCAATTCGAAGGACAGACCAAGGCCAAGCTGGGGAACAGCGAGGTGAAGGGGATCGTGGAGGCGGCCGTCAACGAGACCCTCGGCGTCTACTTCGACCAGAATCCCGGTGTGGCTCGAAAGATCGCGGAGAAGGGAATCAACGCCGCGCGGGCCCGTGAGGCGGCGCGGAAGGCGAAGGAGCTCATCCGACGCAAGAATGCCTTGGACATCGGTTCCCTGCCCGGAAAACTGGCCGACTGTCAGGAGCGCGACCCGGCCCTCTCGGAGATTTTCATCGTGGAGGGCGATTCGGCCGGAGGGTCGGCCAAGCAGGGCCGGGACCGGCGCAATCAGGCGATCCTTCCGTTGAAGGGGAAGATTCTCAATGTGGAGCGGGCCCGTTTCGATAAGATGATTTCGAGCGAGGAAATACGGACCTTGATCACGGCCCTGGGGACGGGGATCGGCTCGGAGGATTTTGATATTCTTAAAGCCCGTTATCACAAGATCATTTTGATGTGCGATGCCGATGTGGACGGGTCGCACATCCGGACGCTGCTTCTGACCTTCTTTTTCCGGCAGATGTCGCAGATCATCGAGAAAGGCTATCTCTATATCGCCCAGCCGCCGCTCTTCAAGATCAAAAAGGGCAAAGAAGAGCACTACCTCCAGAACGAGAAAGAGTTCGAGGACTATTTCTTCAAACTGGGGATGGACCGGGCGTCCGTCCTGACCGAGAAAGGGAAGAAAGCAATCCCGACCGACCGGCTGCAAAAGCTGTTTGCTGAAATGGGAAAATACCGTCAGCACCTCCTGCCGCTCAAAAAACGCGGAGCCACATCGGAGTTGATCCGGGCGTTACTTGAGGTCCGCCTCGATCCCAAGACGGATTGGAAGACGCCCAAGGCGCTCAAGCAATTTGAGCAGGTCCATCTCGACATCCTGAGGGAGGCCTTTCCACCGATGGCGAAAAAGGTCCGGGTGGAGAGCGATCTGTCGCGTCGGGACGACGGGTTCGTCCTGACAAGCTCGTTGAGCTGGGAAGGGCAGGTGATCGAGCGGCGCGTCGAGTCGGCCCAGGTGGATGCCGTTCTCGAGTCGGTCGAGTACAAGCGGCTCGAGACGGTCTATGACCAGATTCAAAAGATCGCGGCCCCGCCGTACCTCCTCTCAGCCGAAGGACAGGAGCCCCAGTTGGTTCGGACGATTGAATCGGCGGTGGAGCAGGTCCTGGCCATCGGCCGGAGCGGCGCGACGATGCAGCGGTTCAAGGGCCTGGGCGAGATGAACCCCGATCAGCTTTGGGAGACGACGATGGATCCCGAGAAGCGCGTCATTCTGCAGGTCAAGCTGGAGGATCGGGTGGCGGCCGAGGAAATATTTTCGGTCTTAATGGGAGACAAGGTTGAACCCCGCAAGGCCTTTATTGAGAAGCATGCACTGGAAGTGAAAAATCTGGATATTTAGCAGGCCATTTTAAAATCAGAGGGAAGCCGTGACGACCGAGACCCGAAAAATTGTGGTGGATATTGAAGACGAGATGAAAACCTCGTACCTCGATTACGCCATGAGCGTGATCGTGGGCCGGGCCCTCCCGGATGTCCGGGACGGCCTAAAACCGGTCCACCGACGGATCCTGTACGGGATGCAGGAGATGGGCTTGTTGCACAACCGGGCCTATCGGAAATCGGCCAAGGTGACCGGCGAGATCATGGGGAATTACCATCCGCACGGGGATGCCGCCATCTACGACACCCTCGTCCGCATGGCGCAGGATTTCAACATGCGCTATCCCCTGATCGATGGGCAGGGCAATTTCGGCTCGATCGACGGCGATCCGGCGGCGGCCATGCGCTACACCGAATCCCGGCTGACCGCGCTGGCGGAGGAGCTGCTCGCCGATATTGATAAGGACACGGTGGAATTTGTTCCCAACTACGATGAGTCACGCACCGAGCCGACCGTTCTTCCCTCCCGAGTTCCTAATTTATTGATCAACGGGTCGTCCGGCATCGCCGTGGGCATGGCAACCAACATTCCGCCGCATAACCTGCCCGAGGTGATCGATGCGCTTGCCTTGATGATCGACACGCCCGAGGTCACCATCGAGAAACTGATGCGCATCATCAAGGGGCCGGATTTTCCGACGGGAGGATTCATCTGCGGGATGCAGGGGATCAAGGACGCCTATAAAACCGGCCGGGGCATTCTGACGCTGCGAGGGAAGGCCACGATCGAGGTTCATCCCAAGACCGAAAAAGAAACGATCCTTATCACGGAGCTGCCGTATCAGGTGAACAAGGCCCGGCTGATCGAGAAGGTCGCGGAGCTGGTCCGGGATAAGAAAATCGACGGCATCTCGGATGTCCGGGACGAATCGGACCGGGACGGTATGCGGATCGTGGTGGAACTCCGCCGGGGCGAAGTGGCCGCCGTGATCCTCAACCAGATCTACAAACATACCCAGCTCCAGACGACGTTCGGCGTGATCATGCTGGCCCTGGTCGGAAACCAGCCACGGGTGCTGAACCTGGCCGAGATTCTCCAGGCCTTCATCCGGCACCGGCGCGACGTGGTCGTCCGGCGGACGCAGTACGACCTGAAAAAGGCCGAAGAGAAGGCCCATATCCTGGAAGGATTGAAGATTGCGCTGGATCATCTGGATCGGGTGATCGCATTGATCCGGCGATCGGCCTCGCCGGAGGCGGCCCGGACGGGGCTCGTTCAAGCGTTCGGGCTCTCCCAGGTCCAGTCCCAAGCGATCCTGGACATGAAGCTGCAACGGCTGACCCAGCTCGAGCGGGAAAAGCTGACGGCCGACTACCGGGAGACGATCAAGCGGATCGAGTCCCTCCGGTCGATTCTGGGCAGCGAGGCGCTGGTCCGCAAGATCATCAAGGATGAACTTCTCGAGATCCGGGAAAAATACAAAGATGACCGCCGGACCGAGATCGTGGCCGCGGCGGAAGAGATCAATCTGGAAGACTTGATTGCGGAAGAGGACATGGTGATCACGATCACCAACACCGGTTACATCAAACGCAACCCGGCCGGGCTCTACCGCAGCCAGCGGCGCGGAGGCAAGGGAAAGATCGGGATGGGCGTGCGCGAGGAGGATTTTGTCGAACACCTGTTCGTGGCCTCGACGCACGACTCCCTTCTCTTTTTCACGGATGCCGGGAAGGTTTATTGGCAGAAGGTCCACCAGATTCCGGAGGCCGGCCGCGCGACCAAGGGGAGGGCGATCGTCAACCTTCTTCAACTGGCCCAGGGCGAGAAAGTCACGGCGATTCTTCCGGTGAAGGAGTTCCGGGAAGACCGCTATGTCGTGATGGCGACACGGCAGGGGATCATCAAGAAGACGCCGCTTCAGGCCTACGGCAATCCGAGGGTGGGCGGAATCATCGCGCTGACGCTGGGCCAAGGGGACAAGCTGATCGCGGTCCGCGTGACGGACGGCTCCAAGGAAATCTTGATCGGGACGAAGAAGGGGCTGGTGATCCGGTTTCCGGAAAAGCAGGTCCGTCCGATCGGCCGCACCGGGACGGGTGTAAAAGGGATCGCTTTGGAAAAGGACAACGAGGTGATCGGGATGGAGGCGCTGGACAAGGGAACAGGGGCAAGCATCCTCACCGTGACCGAACGCGGGTTCGGCAAGCGGACGGATCCGAAGGAATACCGCTCCCAGGGCCGGGGCGGAAAGGGAATCATCAGCGTACGGACGACGCCGAGGAACGGGAATGCCGTTGCCGTACTCCAAGTGGCGGACGATCAAGAAATCATGTTGATGACCGCGGAAGGGAAGATTATCCGACTCAAGCTCAAGGACATCCGGGTGATCGGCCGCAACACGCAGGGTGTTCGGCTCATCGGCCTGGACCCGAACGATCGCGTGTTCGGGGTGACCCCACTGGCCGAACGATCCGACGCGGATGAGGGATCCGAAGAACCCGCCTCGCCACAGGACCATGGCCCGTCGGCCTAAACCCGCTATCCCAATCCGAAGGTCATTGAGGTCAAGATCCGGAGCATTGAAAGTCGGCTGAAGACGATCACCGCACGGCCGCCGGCCATGACGAGCCGTTCCTCCGGGCTGGAGTAGGGATGAGGCGATGCGCCCGCGCGGGACGTTAGGGCTTACGACGATTTTTCGATGTGTCGGTGGTCGGTGTGCCGGTGGAATGAGGCGGCGTCGGGGCCGGCGGGCCCAGCTTGAGGACGATCTCCTGAATATGGAAGTCGGCCCGGAACCGGCGCAAGGCCGCATTCACTTTTTCCATCAGTGTCGGTTTTAAGAAGGCGAGTTCCTGCATCCAGGCGGGGCTGTCCACGGCCAGGTAGAGCTTGCGAAAACGGATCTGGTCCGGTTGTGCATGCGCCGCAATCTGATCGCCGACGACCTCGGCCCAGTGCTCCCGTAGGCGGTGCTCCGCCATCGGGCCTTCGAGGCCGTATTGCGCGATGAGGCCTTGAAGAATCTGATCGGCGGATGTAAAGGGAAGCGCTTTCGGCATCGGTCTCTACCGGAAAAACGTAGGGTCATTTACGATGGGGCCAGTATATCGCGAAGAATCCCGGCGGTCAAGAACCTTCGAAAAACATCGGGCGATCAATGAATTGCATGATTTTGTTTTCTGTGGTATGATGACGCCCGGCGATGTTTAACCTCCGGTCTCACAAAGCGGTGTCATGGCAAATGATTCGGTGGCGGCCACCAATTCAAAGGCCTTTCATGATTACCATATTGAGGAAAAGTACGAGGCCGGGATCGTTTTGGTCGGGACGGAGGTCAAGGCATTAAGAGAAGGCCGGGTGAATCTTCGCGACAGCTTCGCGCGGATCGAAGGCAACGAGGTTTTTTTACACCATTGCCATATCAGCCCTTACAGTCATGGAAACATCGCGAACCATGAACCATTAAGGGTCCGAAAACTGCTGCTGAACCGGAACGAGATCAGTAAGCTGATCGGGAAAACGCAGCGGCGCGGCTTTACCTTGGTGCCGTTGAAGATTTATTTCAAGGAGGGCCGGGCCAAGGTTGAGCTGGCCCTGGGGATTGGGAAGCAGGCCGCGGATAAGCGCGAGACGCTGCGGCGGAAGATCGCGGAACGGGAGATTCAGAAGGCCTTCAAACAAAGACACCGGTAGTGCGATCATAAACCGGACTATTAATCATTAACAAAGGGGGGGCGACCGGATTCGACGGAGATCAAGAGGTTTCGGGCGGCATGCCGAGGTCCCACAGGGGCTCGTTAAACACCTGTGGAAACAAGTAACTGCCAATACTGAATTGGCCCTCGCCGCTTAATAGCGGCGCGTCCATCTGACTGTTGTCTGTGCGGTCAGCCTGGATGTCACGATAGCAGACTGGTTCCGCGGGTGGTCCGGGCCCGCGGGATGAGACAAACTGGAATAGCGGTTCTTCGGGTTTGTTGCTGTACCTGAGGAATGGCGAATCGCAAACAGCCACTACGCATGTAGTCACCTGGGGCTGACGTTCTTCGGACGCGGGTTCAACTCCCGCCGCCTCCACCAAAACTTATTTACGCGGACGGTGGGTCTTTCATGGACGGCACGGGCAAGATTGCCATCGCCAGCGACCACGCCGGCGTGGATCTCAAAGACAGGATCGTCAAATGTCTTCAGGGGCTGGGTCAGCCGGTCGAGGACTTGGGAACGAATAATCAGGACTCGGTTGACTACCCGGATTACGGGCTTCAGGTGGCCCAAGCCGTTTCGGAGGGCACGGTCGAACGGGGCATCCTCATCTGCGGCACCGGGATCGGGATGTCGATCGTGGCCAATAAATTCCCGGGCGTGCGCGCGGCCCTCTGTCAAGATCTGTTTACGGCCGAGGTCAGCCGTCGGCATAATGACGCCAATGTTCTGGTCTTGGGTGGACGCGTGCTGGAGGGGAAAATGGCCCTGGAGATCGTCCAACGGTGGCTTGCTACCGGGTTCGACGGCGGCCGTCATGCACGGCGGCTGGCCAAAATCGAAGCGATCGAGAAAAACATGCGCCAAAAGAACATACCAAGGGGCAAGTGATCCGTGTCTTGGTTGAAAAAAGCCGATCCTGAAATCTATCAAGCCATTCGGGGCGAGAGCAAACGCGAGCAGGAGCAGATCATACTGATCGCCTCCGAGAACTACGCCAGCCGGGCGGTTCTCGAAGCCCAGGGAAGCCTCCTCACCAATAAATACGCCGAGGGTCTTCCCGGAAAACGGTACTACGGCGGATGCGAGTTCGTGGATGTGGCCGAGTCGCTGGCGATCGCGCGCGCGAAGGAGCTTTTCGGCGTTGACCACGCGAACGTTCAGCCGCATTCCGGAACGCAGGCCAACATGGCCGTCTATCTGGCCATGCTCAAACCCGGCGACGTGATTCTCTCGATGAGCCTGGCCCACGGCGGGCATCTCTCGCACGGCCATCCGGTCAATTTTTCGGGCAGCATCTATCGCCCGGTCTTCTACGGCGTGCGGCGCGACACCGGCCGGATTGATTACGATGAGGTGGCCCGGCTGGCCGAGGCGCATCGGCCCCGGCTGATCGTGACGGGCGCCAGCGCCTACCCCCGTGTCTTCGACTTCAAGCGGCTGCGGGAGATTGCGGATCACTGCGGCGCGCTCCTGATGGCCGACATCGCCCATATCGCGGGGCTGGTCGCGGCCGGGGTGCATCCCAGTCCGGTACCCTACGCCGACTTTGTAACCACCACGACGCAGAAAACACTACGGGGGCCGCGCGGAGGAATGGTGATGTGCAGGGCCTCGTATGCGAAGGCGATCGACAAGGCGGTCTTCCCCGGCATCCAGGGCGGGCCGCTCATGCATGTCATCGCGGCCAAGGCGGTGGCCTTCAAAGAGGCGCTGACGCCGAAATTCAAGATCTACCAGCGGCAGATCGTGACCAACGCGCAGGCGCTGGCGGAAGGGCTGGTCCGGCGCGGTTTTCGGCTCGTCTCCGGCGGGACGGACAATCACCTGATGTTAGTGGATCTATCAAACCGGAACGTGACCGGGAAGGATGCCGAAGCGGCCCTCGATCGGGCCGGGATCACGGTGAACAAAAACGCGATCCCTTTCGATGAAAAACCGCCGGCGGTTGCGAGCGGGATCCGCCTGGGCACCCCGGCCGTCACGACGCGCGGGATGAAGGCGCGCGAGATGGAGATCATCGCGGAGGCGATCCATCGCGTGACGTCGAACCCAGGCGATGAGGCCGTAATCCGGGAGACCCGCAAGCGGATGAAGGCGCTTTGTAAAAAATTCCCGTTCAAGGGGTAAAATCTGAAATTTGAGATTTGAAAGCCGTACAGGCCCCCGGAAAAAAAGGTAGCCCGTGCAATGTCCTCATTGTGAATCGCTCGATAACAAAGTGGTGGATTCCCGGCTGAGCCAGGAAGGCGCTGTGATCCGCCGCCGCCGGGAATGCCTCAAGTGCAAGCGCCGGTTCAGCACCTACGAGCGCGTGGAAAAAACATCGCCGATGGTGATCAAAAAGGACGGCCGGCGGGAACACCTGGATCGCCAGAAAGTTCTGGCCGGGCTGAAGAAGGCCTGCGAGAAGCGGCCGATCAGCATGGATACGCTCGACACCGTGGCCGCGCGGATTGAGAAAAAGTTTCAGGAAAACGGGGAGACCGAGATCCCCAGCCAGGCGATCGGCGAGGCCGTGATGGCCGAGCTGTATCATCTGGATCAGGTGGCCTATGTGCGTTTCGCCTCGGTCTACCGGGAGTTCAAAGATTTGAACCAGTTCATGTCCGAGTTGAAAGGCCTCTTGGACCGGGATAAAGCCGACACGACCCACCTGACCGGCAGGCAGGAAGAACACGTCGCCCGCTCCCTGACGGTCAAAGAAGGCGGGCCCGCCGCCAAACCGTCGGCGTAGATGGCGGGCGAGCCCTTTGCCATGAACCGGCCGGCCGCCCGCACCGGCCCCTCTCCGGTCTCGATGAAAAAAACCCATGTCGCCATTATCGGAGCCGGACGCGGCGGAACCTCGTTGATTGAGATCTTCCATTCCGATCCGCTCGTCCAGATCATGGGCGTGGCCGACATCCGCCCCCAGGCGCCCGGGATCCTTCTCGCCCGGCGGCTGGCGATTTCCACCACCCCGGATTATAAACGGCTGCTCCGCCTTAAAAAAGTGGATATCCTCATTGATGTGACGGGCAATCCGAAGGTGGATCGAAGCCTTCGGGAGCTCAAACGGCCGGATCGGGCCGTGATCGGCGGGCCGATCGCCAAATTCATGTGGCAGTTGATTGAGGCCCGGATCAAGGGCAAAGAGGAGATCGAAAAGCATCTTCGGGAGTACCAGACCCTCTATGGATTGTACATACAGGAAGTCCAGCATGCGATCGCCGAAGAGCGGACCCGGATCGCGCTGGATATCCATGACGGGCTGGTCCAGACGCTGGTGGGGCTCAACTACAAACTGGATCTCTGCGGTGAGTTGATACAGAAAGACCCGGCGCAGTGCCGCCCGTTGATCCGGGAGACACGCGAGCTATTGAAGGCCGCGATTGAAGAGACTCGCCAGGTCATCTTCAACCTCCGGCCGCTGCATTTCGACCGGATGGAGTTCCTCCCGGGGATCCGAAACTACCTCAAGACCTACGCCCGGCAGTATCAGATCGAGACCGACTTCAAGATCCGGGGCGACGAGCAGCGCATCCCGCCGAGGGTCAAGATCTTTTTGTTCCGGATTATTCAAGAAGCGCTGTCCAATGTCCAGCGGCATGCGAAGGCCACGCGGGTCAGGGTGGACTTGACGGTCGGGAAATCGGACATCCGAACGATGCTGTCGGACAACGGTCGGGGTTTTGATCTGGAAGAGGTCTCGTCGCATCCGGAAAAGTGGGCCTCGTTCGGGCTGAAGGGGATCCTGGAGCGGGCGAGGCTTTTGGGCGGCACGGCCGTCATTGACACCAAACCGGGGCAGGGGACGAAGATCGTGCTTCGCGTCCCGCTCGCGGGGAAGGAGAGCACCCTCCGTGAACAAAACCCGAGTGCTGATCGCCGATGATCACCAGGTTGTCCGGGAAGGCCTCTCGGCGATCCTGACGACCAAGGAAGACATCGAGGTGGTCGGCCTTGCAAAGGACGGGGTCGAAGCGGTCGAGATGACCCGCACGTTGCTGCCTGACGTGGTCCTGATGGACATCAGCATGCCCCGGATGAACGGCGTGGAGGCCACCCGCGAGATCAAGCGGGAGAACCCCCACATCGGCGTCGTCGTGCTCACGATGTATGCCGAGGAGGAGTATATCTTCGATCTGGTCAAGGCCGGGGCGACCGGGTATCTTCTGAAAGACGCCGATTCGTCCCAGATCGTCAAGGCGATCCGGGCCATCGCCGAGGGGGAATCGCTGATTCATCCGTCGGTGGCGAGCAAGATCTTAAATGAATTTTCGCTGCTCGCCGCGGGCAAGGGGCGAAAGCCGGGCCGTCTCGAGCATGACCTGACCGACCGGGAGATCACGGTTCTCGAACTGGTTGCGGAGGGCAAGACCAATAAGGAGATCGCCAACGTCCTTGAGCTGAGCGAGAAAACGGTGAAAAACCATGTCCGGAACATCTTCCACAAGCTCCATGTCTACGACCGTACGCAGGCCGCGGTTCATGCCATCCGAAAGGGCCTGATCGAGCTGGGCCCCAAATCGTAATCTCAATCATCCCATGCCGTTTGAACTGATCCTGCCCAAAATACTGGATGAGCCGTCCTTTGAATCTTTCCTCATTCAGGCGGCCTCGATCGTGCAGCGGCAGAAGACGCTCATCGTAGAGATGGGGCCGGTTGAGGCGATGGATCCCTGCGGCATGCTGGGCCTCCTTGAACTGGGACGGCATCTCCGGCTTCGAGGGCACCGGATGCTGTTGCATCAACCGCTGTCGGCCGATCTGCAGCAGCTTCTGGAGCGTGCCGGATTTTTCGCGCAGGCGCAGCCGATCTACACCGTCTATCCTCCCTACCGGAAGTCCATCCCACCGACTCCAAAAAAGGGCGGCGACTTTCCGCTCGAGATCACGCCGATCGCGACGGCCGGGGAGATCACCCGGGCCGTGGGACGACTGAGGGAAAGAATGGGAAGGCCCGGTGAAGCGGTGAGCGCGATCCTGTCGGCGCTTTTAACGAAGAGGGTCGAGCCGGGCGGGACCGGCGGTTACGCGGTGGTCCGGTCTGATTCGTCCGGGATCACGATCGCGGTGTCGGATCGCGGTCCGAAAGTCGGGATCCAGAACGAGCCGCCGCCGGCCGGCCGGCCGTTTTTCCCGGGCTCGCGGATCCGCGTCGTCCTTCCCCCGTTGGCGTAGCCGTTCTTTCGCTTGCCCCGTCCGGGCCCCTTTGATATGATAACATCATCCGGCCAGCGCATCCTGTCACTGGAAAACGAGCGGGGGCGGTCGTAGAGGAGAAGTCATGGGCGATGTGATTGTACTGGACCTGGAGACGCAAAAAAGCTTCGACGAGGTCGGCGGACGGGACAATCTCCACCTGCTCCGGGTGTCCGTGGTCGGGATCTATTCCTACAACCAG
Source organism: Nitrospiria bacterium (assembly GCA_919901335.1). Lineage (GTDB taxonomy): Bacteria > Nitrospirota > Nitrospiria > JACQBZ01 > JACQBZ01 > JACQFA01. Next base: position 24,735 of record CAKKOZ010000061.1, read on the forward strand.
AACCTCTTCCGGACCTTCACCGAATGGGAAACCCCTTCCCTTCGCGGAATGCTGGAAGAGGCCGGCCTGATCGTGGGGTTCAATATCAAACGGTTCGACTATCCCGTTCTGGAACCGTATCTCAAGCGGAACCTGCGGGACCTGCCGACGCTGGACATCATGGAAGACGTGCAACGATTCCTGGGGCATCGGTTAAGTCTCGACACGCTGGTCAAGGCGACGCTGGGCGAGGGGAAGACCGGCCACGGGCTGGACGCGATCCGGTACTTTCGTGAAGGCGAGATCGAAAAGCTCAAGCGCTACTGCCTGGACGATGTGCGGCTGACGCGGGACCTGTACGACTATGGGAAGCAGCACGGGCATATGAAGTATGAGAAGAACAGCGAATCCCGAAGCATCCCCGTGAGCTGGGCCAGCCCGGCGTCGATTAAAAACCGATCATGACTTATGAAACATCCGATTCGTTGCGGCCCATCGCCGAGGTGGTTCTGCTCACACACCTCGATCGCGTCTTCCATTATTCCGTGCCGGAGGCCCTTCGCGATCGTCTTGAGCCCGGCATGCGCGTGCTGGTTCCGTTTCGAAGCGAATGGCGGACCGGGATTGTGACCCGCCGCCTTCGTCAGGCTGATGTGGCGCAGGTGAAGCCGATCCTGGATCTTCTGGACCCGGCCCCGCTGCTCGACCGCCCGATGATGGCGCTGGCCCGATGGCTCGCGGAATACTATGTGACGGGCTGGGGCATCGCGATGAAGGCGATCCTTCCGCCGGGGCTGGAAGTAAAAGCCGGACGGCATTATCGCATGACGGAGGCCGGGCGAAAAGCCATGGCGGAATCCTCCCGGAGGGGTGATGCCGGCCGACAAATCCTGACCGCGCTGGACGGCGCCCCGAGAGGATTGCGGCTCGATGCCTTGATGCGCCGAATCAAAGCGGGGACGCCTTCTCCCCGAGGCGATTTTCAGCGATGTTCCGTGCCGCTGTCGGGTCTCGTCCGGAAGGGTTTAATCGAAGAGACGAGGGTCCTGCCCCGTCGCCGGGAAGGGCAATCGGGACTACGATGTTCTTTGACCCCCGAAAGGACTCCCGTTTCTCAAGCTTCCGCGCCGCCCGGTCCCCCGAAGCCCTTGAGCGATCCGGAGGGCGCCATCGCGTCCGTGCCGTCGGGCCTTGAAGCCGCTGTTCGTTCCGGCCGGTTTGCGGCCGTTTATCTGGACGTCGATCCGGGGCGGTCGCGATCCGCGGTAACGGCCGTCATTTTGGAGACGATCCGTCGGGGACGGTCGGTGATCGTCCTCGTTTCCGAAATCGGCCGCGTTTCCGGCTGGGCCGAAACGTTGAGGGGCCGGGTCGGTGGCAGGGTCGGAATACTCCACAGCGGACTTTCGGACCGTGCGCGCCGGGTGGAATGGGAGAAGGCCCGGCGCGGCGAGGTCTCGATCGTGGTCGGGACGCGGCTGGCGGTCTTCGCGCCGGTTCCGAACCCGGGCCTGATCGTGGTGGAAGACGAGCAGGACCCGGCCTACAAACAGGAGGAGTCGCCCCGATATCATGCGCGCGACGTGGCCGTACTGCGGGCGGCGCATCACGGCGCGCTCGCGCTTCTGACCGGCGCCTCGCCGTCGGTCGAGACGTATGCCAACATCCAAAACGGAAAGTATCAGGCGGTTCATTTCAAGCCTCCACGACCCGACCGTCCCGCCGTGAGAATCGTTAATCTGGCCGATCAACCGCGCGGGGCGTTCGTATCGGACGAGCTCCTTGCGGCCGTGACGGCGCGGCTCGATAAAGAAGAGCCGGTCGTGCTGCTTTTAAACCGCCGGGGATTCGGAACGGCGCTTTACTGCCGCGACTGCGGCGCCGTGGCCCGGTGCCCTCGGTGTCAGGTGGCGATGGTCTATTCAAAGCGGAGCGGCCGGTTGAGCTGCCCTTACTGCGGAGCGGCGGCCGATCCCCCGACGGTCTGTTCGGGCTGCCGCGGGACGCATCTGGAGATGCTGGGCGCCGGCA
>CAKKOZ010000062.1:0-3750 GCA_919901335.1 Nitrospiria bacterium
CCGCGCAAAAACCGGCTGCCGGTCAGAGAATCATTGAGCTGCATGATTTGTTCCTTCATCCGCCCGCAGTGGGCCAGGGCCAGCGAATAGGCCGCATCGTTACAGATCGCGCCGACGTCGCCGATGTGATTATGCAATCGCTCCAATTCCAGAAATAAACTCCGCAGATATTCGGCCCGGGGGGGAACCTCAATCCCCAGCAGAGACTCCGCGGCCTGACAGTAGCTGAGGCTGTGGCCGAACGAGGTGTCACCCGAAACCTTTTCGGCCAGCGCAACCCCCTCTCCCCAGGTGAGATTTTCAAAAAGCTTCTCGACCCCCCGATGCTTCCAGAAATGACGGATCTCCAGCTGCATGATCGGCTCGCCGGCGACCGAGAACCGGAAATGCCCGGGCTCGATGATCCCGGCATGGATCGGGCCGACCGGCACCTCAAACACGCCCTCCCCTTCAATCTGCCGAAAATGATACTCTCCGTCCTGCCGGCCCATCACCCGGTTCCAGCCAAAATCCTTTTTCAAGGGGTGTGTTCCCTTCGGCCAGTGTTCGTGCCGCACCAGCCGCCGTAGATCCGGATGCCCTTCGGCGATCAGACCGAACATATCCCGGATCTCCCGTTCGTACCATTTCGCCGCATGGATGCGGGGCGTGATGGAGGGGAAAAGCCGGTCCTCTCCCGAAAGGTCCGTCTGAAGGATCAGCCACGGCCCCCCGTCCAGTGTAAACAGGTAATAGATTCGGTACACGGCCTGCCGGGGTCTTAAGTCCACGGCCCACTGAAGTGAAAGCGTTCCCCGCAGGGAGGGAGAACCATGGATATGAAGCGCAATGGCAGGCAGGTCCGCCTTATCGACACTCAAGACCGGAAGGTCCCGGACATGATCCAGACTCTGGATCTTGGTTCCAAATGTTGTCTGGATGCTCCGAACGGCTTCGTTGATCTCAACCATGGGTCACCGAATTAAAAATCCGCGTCATCGGAATGAAAAGATTATGCAGAAATCCGGGCATATGGATTCCGATATAACCCATGGCGATAAGATTGGCCATGAGCGAGACGACAGCGAATTTGTTCGGCCCCGAAGACATGGGCGAATCCTTTCCCTCCGCGTCCCCCAGAACCATCCGAAAAACCTGGTACACCATCGCGGCAAACGCAACGGCAAGCAGTCCCAGAAAAACATACGCAACCCACGGGCGTTCATCGTAGGCGCCGGTGGCGATCAGAAGCTCGCTGACGAACAGGCCGAACGGCGGCATCCCGGCCAGCGCAAGTCCGGCCAATAGCATCGTCCCGCCGACCAGCGGCATCTGTCGGAGCAGACCGGTTACACGCTCGATCTCCTTCGATCCGCGCCGAAGCAGTACCGCGCCCGCCGCGCAGAATGCGGTGGACTTGGCCAGCGAGTGGTTGATCATATGGAACAACCCCCCGAACACTCCGGCCGACCCGCCCACGCCGAAACCCACCAATACGATCCCGATATGCTCGATGCTCGAATAGGCGAAGAGCCGCTTGTAATCGCGCTGGATCAGCATAAAGATCGCGGCCGTGGCGATGGACAGCAAACCGAGACCCAACAGGATCGGCCCGGTGAAATTCGTTCCGACGGCCTGATCCACGATGCTCTTCAGACGAAGAATCGCATATACGGCCAGGTTCAGCATCAATGCAGACAGCCACGCGCTCACGGGTGCGGGGGCCTCGGCATGCGCGTCCGGAAGCCAGGTATGCATTGGAGCGATCCCGGCCTTGGTGCCGTAGCCGATCACCGCAAAGACAAAAGCCAGTTCCAGCGCGGTCGGGTTCAGTTCCGATGCTACCTTGTACAACACGCTCCACTGCAGCGCCTCCATTCGGACCCCCAGGACATGCTCCGATGCATAATAAACCAGTACGGTGCCGAATAAGGCAAGCGCGATCCCGACGAAACTGATCACGATGTATTTCCAGCCGGCTTCCAATGCCGTCTTCGTTCTCTCAAAATTAATCAGAAGAGCCGCCGAGAGGGTCGAGCCCTCGATCGCGATCCACATCAGGGCGATATTGTCCAGATTGGCCGCCAGGAGCATCGCGAACAGGTACAGATTGAGAAAGCAAAAAAACCGCCCATAGCGTTTGATCGACAGATGCCCGCGAATCAGTTCCTCCCCCATGTACCCCAGTGCGTAAAGCAGGCCGGTCGCCCCGACGAAGGCCAGCATGAGATCCAGGAAAGCGCTCAGTGCGTCCGTGCGGAGAAAAGTTCCGACGGTCAGTTCGGCGCCTCCGCCCACGCCGGTCACGACCACGCTCATTGTTCCGAGCAAAACGGCGGCATGGACGGACTGCAGCCGCTCCATGGAAGCCCGACTTTTCATGAGCAGGCTCAACAGAGCCGAGACCAACGGCGCGGCGATCATCCCGATCAGTGCCAGATCCATCACTACTCCTTCAGCGCCGTGAGCTTGGTGGTGTCCACGCTGTCGAACGTGTCCTGAAGGCGGTGAGTATAGACCCCGATGATCAATCCGGCCACCAGGATGTCGAAGAACACGCCTAACTCCACGATCAGCGGCATTCCGTAAGCCGCCGCCGTCGCCGCCAAAAACAGTCCGTTCTCGATCACCAGAAAACCGATCACCTGGGTCACGGCTTTCCTCCTTGCGATCATGATAAAAAAACCAATCAACACGATCGCAAGAGCGATCGCCAGAGAATCCCGGGTCAGAAGGAATCCCAGACTGATGATCGGCTGCGTGATATAAAAGGCCAGGATGACCAGCGCCCCGCAGACGAGGAGCGAGGACGGGATGTTGATATTGAGTTCCAGCTCCCGCTTGACGTTCAGACGCTCAATCACCGTCTTCAGGATGCGCGGAAGGACAATCGCCTTGATGACGACGGTCAGGGCGGCGGCGATATAGATGTGATGGGCTCCGGTCAAAAAGGCGACGAGGGCGGCCGTGACGGCCAGAAAAACCGACTGTAACGCGAACAGATCCACGCAGGCCGAAAGCCGCCTCTGCGCGATGATCCCAAAGCAGGTGAGCAGCAGGAGGGCGGAACAAAGATTCACCAGCTGGGAGCCCATGTCAGGATGGATGGTCATTGGGTCGTCAACCTCTCAAGATATAAAAGAAGATAATGGCCAGAAGCGAGAGAATAAACGCCAGCCCCAGAAAATCCGTCACGCGGAAAAGCCGAAGCTTCGCGAACATGGATTCGATCAAACCGATCAGCACGGCCAGTCCGGAAACCTTGACCAGCCAAACCGCAACCCCGAATACCATCCAGACCGGTTCCGGTTCCGTGGCGATCCCCCAGGGCGCGAAGATGTTGCTGAGCAACGTCAAAAACAAGAGCAGCTTTAAGGCCGAGGCCCACTCGACCAGCGCCAGGTATCGGCCCGAATACTCCAGGATCATCGCCTCATGGATCATGGTCAATTCCAGATGCGTCGCGGGATTGTCGACCGGCACGCGTCCGGTCTCGGCCAGGGTTACGATGAACAGCGCCGCCAGGGCCATCAGATGCGGCGGCGGGTCCGTCACGATCCCCTGGAGCAGGGCCGTTTTGTGGACGATCGTGCTCAGATTCGTCGAGCCGGCCGTCAGGCCCACCGCAAAAATGGACAGGATCATGGCCGGTTCGGTCAAAGAGGCCACGATCGCCTCGCGGCTGCTCCCCATGCCTCCGAACGAGGAACCGGCGTCCAACCCGGCCAGCATGAGAAAGAACGTCCCGAGGGCCAGGAGATAAACGACGGT
>CAKKOZ010000062.1:3850-5484 GCA_919901335.1 Nitrospiria bacterium
ACGGGATCGTACAGGTATTTTTGAAATACCGGTTCAATGTGCGTCTCAAAACGCATCCGCTTGGCGAAGTACCGCGATTCCTCCAGCATCTCCGTTTCCAATTTCACCGTCGGCCGATAGATCATGTCAAAGACCTGCTTGATCGGCTGCGTGAAACCGGTGGCGGTGTACTCCATTCTCGGCTTCAGATTAATCCCGCAGCCCCAGGTTTTGTAGTAACGCTTCCGGAGCCTTCCGCCGATGACGGCCGCCGTCAGCAAAGCCGTTGGCACCAGGATGATCAGCAACAGCCCCAGCGCCGGCGTGGAGATGCTGGCGAATCCCTTGTCCGGAGCGGGCGCCAGGGCGAAACCGCCCTCGCTCACAATTTTCTGGGCGATGGAGATCCCGGTCAAGGGAGCCGTGACCCGATCGATCATCGGCACCACTCCCATCGGGGCCAGTCCCAGCACGACGCAGAAAAGAGCCATCTCGGCCATTCCAATGCGCATCGTCCACGGCACTTCCTCCGCCTCCCGGGCGTGCGCGCTGCGCGGCATGGCCAGAAACGAGATCCCGAAGGCCTTGGCAAAACAGGCCATCGCCAGCACCCCGGTCAGCGCCAGCATGGCCGCGCCGATCGGAAGCATGATCTTCATCAGGATGTCCGGGATCTGGAAGCTCAAGAAAAGGCTCTGGAACGTAAGCCACTCGCTCACAAAACCGTTGCTCGGCGGAAGCGCCGAGATCGAAACGGCGCCGATCAGAAAAAAAGCGGCGGTCCAGGGCATCTTCCGGATCAGCCCTCCGTACTCCTCCATGTTACGCGTCTGCGTGGCGTGGAGCAAAGAGCCGGCCCCCATAAAAAGAAGCCCCTTGAACATGGCATGATTGATCGTGTGGTAGAGGCCCGCCAACAGCCCGAGCGCCGCCAAGTGCGGGAGGCCGTAGGACTGGAAAATCATTCCGGCCCCGATTCCCATGAGGATGATCCCGATGTTTTCAACGCTGTGGTAGGCCAGAAGACTTTTCAGGTCATGTTCCATCAGCGCGTACATCACGCCCAGCAGTGCCGAGACAGCGCCGACCGTCAGGATGATGAAACCCCACCCCCACGGAAAGGTCCCGCCCAGGAAATCGAAATAAACGCGCACCAGTCCGTAGATCGCGGTTTTGATCATGACGCCGGACATCAGGGCCGAGACATGTGATGGAGCCGCCGGATGGGCATACGGAAGCCAGACATGAAGAGGTACGATCCCGGCCTTCGTCCCGAACCCGATCAGGGCCGTTGCAAAGATCAGCGTCCGGAACCCCTCCGGAATCGGCGCGGGCGGATGACGGAAAACTTCGAACGAGAAACTTCCAGCCTGCTGATAAAACACGAGATAGGCCATGATGATGAAGGCCGTCCCGACGTGGGTCATAATCAGATAGAAAAACCCGGCGTAGCGTGTCTCGGCTTTTTCGTGTTCGGTGACGACCAGAAAGTACGAGACCAGGGACATGATTTCCCAGACGATCAAGAAGAAAAACGCATTATCGGCCAGGACGACCAGAATCATCGAAAGAAGAAACGCGTTGTAAAGCCCTCCCAGCACCCCGATGGAGTAACGGGCCTCGAACTCCCGCACGTATCCGACCGCAAACTGGGA
>CAKKOZ010000063.1:0-5277 GCA_919901335.1 Nitrospiria bacterium
GGCACTCGCTACACCCGACCCTGACGCCTTCGCCACGCACGGACTCCGACTTGTCAAAGCCGTGCGCCTTGAGCGCCAGGACGAGCGATGGTCTACGTTTCGGCATCGGTCTCCAGCTTTGCTGGCACGGCGATCCCGTCGCAGTCATCCGCGTCGGACGTGAAGATCCTGCCGCAACCGAGGCAGATCATCCTGGTATCCGTCGTGCTGTCGTAGTCCTGCTTGGACTGCTGCAACTCGGGCACCCACCGGCCGTTCCGGAGCACGATCTTGCAGTAGTTCGTGACCTCCCACTCCCCGGTGACCTCGTCACCACAGTCGGGGCAGGCCACCAGTTCGTTCTCGCCCTCGGGCTTCTTCTTGATGCCGTCTCCGCCGCAGTCGGGGCAGTCGATCTCCTTGCCGTCCCTGTCCCCATCGATGTAGCCGAATCCATCGCAAAATTCGCAGTCGCCGTACTTGTTGGCCACCGGCACCACGTCCCCCGTCATGATCTGCTCGGCGTCCCCGGCCATGATGGCCTTCGCCTCATCCATGTTCATGTCGATCTCCTTGTTGTTCTCGCTCTTCTCGCGGAAAGGAGCCCACACGGGCCGAGTCCGGCTGACGGAAGCCGGCCGTCTACAAACTCACGCCAGCCGCTCGACTCGATGGATGAGCGAACCCGTGTGCACATTACGCCGGGCCTTCACCCACCACTACGCCGGCGGCTACCGCTTGCCCGTGTGGACCCCTTTCTGCGAGAGGAACTCGTCCCGCTTGATGAGACCCCGAGAATGCAGGATTGACGCTAGCCGGCCGGACGTCGCGGGTTGCTGCTAGGTCGGGGTCTCATCGAGCGGGGCCAGTTGCCCCTGCCCGATTGCCTACCTCCTGCGGGACTTCTTGAGCTTCGGGGCCCGCACGATCACCCGCTTCGCCGCCGCCTTGAGGGCCTTGTCGCGCGCGACAGCGTTCTTGATCCGCCCCTGATCATGGAACCAGACCTGGCTCCCGTAGTGAACCACGTTCATCTTCTTGGTCGCGTGGATCGTCGTCGGCTTGGAGCCCGTCCGGCGGATCTTGTGCATTGTGCCCTTCACCCGGTAGAGCGAGCCTTCGGGGAGGCCCTTCTTGCCCACCGGGATCTTGGAGCCCGACGTCGCCTTCTCCGGACGATGGGCAGACGCCTTCTTGCGGGCGGCACGCGAAGCCTCCCTCGCGATCTGGCGGTCCTCCGAGGTGGGCTTGACGATCAGAATCCCGGGCGACATCGCCGGCTGCGTCATGTCACCCTTCGGAACCGCTGCCGCGAGCGCCTCGTTGGTCATCCGGGTGTAGCCCTTGAGGCCAATGAGCTTCGCCCGGGCCATCAGCTCTTTCCTGTCGATCTTCTCGGTCATGGTATCGATCTCCTTGTTGATGTTCCGGGTTACGCCGTCAGCTTGTAGGCTTTCCCGAGACCACGCCGGTACTTCGACGCCTGGCGCGTGGTCGGCTTGATCCCCGCCAAATCGCACGCTACCCGAAAGTGGCGATTGTCCTGTGCAAACTTGGCGTTGGTCTCTCTCGTCGTCGTGTCATCCATCGTCGTTCTCCTTATTCGGCTTCGTAGTTATCAGGTTGCCACCGGAGGCGGCTGGACGACCTGGCTGTCAATGAAGTCGACCACCGCAAGCCGAATGGCGAAGGCTCTTGACACCGCCGTCCCAACCTTCTTCTCGGCGGCCTTTATCAGACGCCTTTCGACCTTCTTGTCGAGCGTCATCGTGAAGACCACGACGTCTTTCCCGTGCTCCGAAGCCATATCAACCTCCTGATCGCGCTTCTGGCTCCGAACGCGAGAGTGCCCCCACGAGCCGCTACGCTCGCGAGGGGCTCTCGATCCCGGAGTCCTAGAGGTCCATCGCCATGCCAGCGCCGTTCGTCGGCGCATCAAGGAAGTCGTCGTCCTTCATCGAGTCGTCCCCGATGGCAAAGCGGGCGAGATCCACGCTGGCGAAGCTCATCGTCCTCAACGCCCAGTCGATGTCTCCAGGTCTCTCCTTGAGGCTCGCGGCGATGTTGATCGCCTGCGCCCGAAGATCCTCGATCATTTCACCGAGCACGTTCCCGACTTCGGGAACAACGATCCGATCGTAACCCTTGAGCTTCACGATTTGCTCACGGAGACTCGTCGGGTCCGCGCTCGAGAGCGCCATCGTCACGTTGTCGAGCGTCTGCTTGATCTCCATCGCCAGCGACTCGGCCACGCGCTCATTCGAGGTCTTGGGAGCGAACGGGATGCAGGAGACGGCCATTCTCGTGACCTTCGCCTGCGAGTTGTAGCTGGCGACCGCCTCGATGGCCTTGAGGTACCAGTCGTCAACCTCCGGCGCCCGGTAGGCCGGGACCAGTAGGCCGATCTCCGTTCGCTTGCCGAGCTTCTCCACCGCCCTCAGGATGCGGTATCGCGTGCTCTGGCCCTGTCGCTTCTCATCGATCGAGGCGACGATGCGCACGGTGTCCCACTCGCGCTCCTCCCGGCCGCTCTCCTCGTCGAAGCTCACTACCCGCTCGTTGGTGTGGACGTACTCCACACCAGCCCGGAACGACACCCTCGCGTGCACGAGGATGATGTCGTTCAGAATCGTGGTCTTGAGACCCATCGTGTATCCTTTCTATATCGTTTTCGTTTAGAGGTCCAGAGCGTTTCCGCCCTCGTTGAACTTGTCGTTCTCGGGCAGGCTCGCCGGACGTGCGCCCGTCTTCGCCCACTCTCGCAGCTTCTTGAGCTTTTCCCCGAAGGACCGGGTAATCGGCACCACCTCACGGAGCCCGGTCACAACGTCCTTGGTGGCGACGTCGCGCATCCCGTCCTCGAAGGCGATGTTCATGGCCGTTCGGAAGCCCTCCTCGATCTCCGCACCGGTCAGCCCCTTGGCCGACGTCGCCAAAGCCTCGACATCGACCCCAACGGCCCTCGGGTACTTCGCCGCCATCACCCGTACCACCGACCGGCGTTCGGTCTGGTTGGGGAGGTCCACGAACCAGATCGCATCAAACCGTCCGGCTCGGGTCAGCTCCGGGGGGAGCGCCTCGACGTTGTTGGCGGTGGCGATCACGAAGATCCCACTCGCTTCTTGCAGGAACGTGAGGAACTGGCCGAACACCCGCACCGTCGTCCCGCCATCGGCCTCGCCACCACCGGAGGATCCAGCCAGGCCCTTTTCGACCTCATCGATCCAGACGACCGCCGGCGCAACCGCCATGATCGTGCGGATCGCGGCCCGCAGGTTGGCTTCCGACTCCCCGACGTACTTGCCGAAGATCGCAGCAAGGTCCAGCTTGAGGAGCGGGAGGCTCCACGCCGACCCCGTACACTTCGCCATCAGGCTCTTTCCGGTCCCCGGGATGCCAACGATGAGGCACCCCTTCGGCATCGGGAGCCCGTACGCTTTCGCTTCCGGCGAGAACGCCTTGCGCCGGGTCGACAACCACTTCTTGAGGTTGTCGAGCCCGCCAACTCCATCGAGTCCACGGGGATCGGGGTCGAACCACTCCACGGCTCCGCCGGCGCCAAGCAGGGCCTTCTTCGAAGCCAGGACGGTGACGGGGTTCGGGATCCCACCGCCAGCGATGATGGACCGCTTGACAGCGACTGCAGCCGCCTCTGCCTCCAGGCCCGTGAGGGCGGAGACGAGGGAGCCACGTTGGGCGATGGATTCCTCGCGTCGCTCCTCCGGCTGCATCGCGAGGATGTCGTCCACGATGCGCCCGATCTCCTCGGAATCAGGGAGCGGCAGATCGAGCACGAAGACGCCGCCCAACTCGGGCGGTGGGTCTCCCTGGTCGATCACGACGATCCCCTTTCGGATGCTGGCGGGCACGGACGGCAACTTCCGTAGCGCGTCCTTCAACCGCCGGATCATCACGGGCCCGCCGATGGCTGGGTTCGCGAGGGCAGCGCCGAAGTCCTCGAGCACGTAGAGCGTGCGGGCTTCGGTCCCTAAATTCGCCTCAATGGTCTGAACCGCCTTCCGGGGGTCGGTTGCAGAGGCATCGAGGATCTCGTCCTCCTTCGCGCCGACTCGGATGAACCCGCTGGACATGCGCCAGATGACGGGTTCCACCTTCAACGAGTCAGCGACGGAGAGGCAGAGTCGTTCCGCCCGCAGCTCCTCACGGGTGCGGATCCAGATGATCCCGGCCCTGGCCTTCACGAGGTTGGCAATCTCGTTGCGAATGTCAGGCATGGTGACCCCCGTGGATCGCTGCCAGAGCCCGGACATCACCGCCCGCAGCCTCCAGCGCAATCCTCGCCTCGACTCCGCCGTGCGCCGCCACCCAGGCCAGCACGCACTCGTCGGACAGGCCCTTCAAGTCGGCTCCCTCGATGGAGAGCCCGTTGAGGCCCTGGACGAGAGCGACTGCGCCGGAGGCGATCTGCGCCTCGAGCTCGTTCATCAACCGGATGCGCTCAGCCTCTCGGTTTGCGAAAACTCGTTCGCAGGCCATCTACGTCTCCACCTTCGTCATCGTGACCTTCACGTCGAAGCTCCACCCCGTGATGCTGTCCGCACGCAACATCACGAGACCCTCGGCCTTTCCGACCCAGGAGTCGTGGAGCGTGAGTCCGGAGCCAAGCAGCTCGGTGTGGTACTCGATGAAGGTGACGATGGAGTCGATCATCTTCTGCCGACGAGCCTCGTCTGTGATCTCGTCAAGATCCCGCATTGCACGGGATACTTTGTTGTTCAGCATCAGTTTGCCTTCGGGTTCAGCTCGTCGTGGGTCTGCGCCTGGCGCGACCGCAGCGGGAGCACGTAGAGGCTTGGATCGACGTCGAGCAGCCAGCGCGCGTGGAAGTCGCAGGTGTAGCGCCACATGACCGGCGTCGACACCATAGCTCGCGGATTGTCGAGGGTGATACACACCTTCGTTGCGACCTTCTCGCAGGCAACGCAACGGCGCTTCATGGTCGTACCCACGGCGGGACGTGACAGCCCGGCTCGATGGGGTAGCGGTCGGGCTTGTCGACCCCCGGATGGTACGCCTTCACCCGCTCGTTGCCGGCGAAGTAGGCCATCGCGTGCCAGAACATGCGGCACCACGGCTCGTTGCACTCGTCCACCGGGGGCTTGGCCTTCTTGATGATCTTGCGGGCCATCTACTCGTCCTCCTTGGTTGCGATCTCCACGAGGGAGATTACCACCAGCGAGAGGAGCGCCGCGATGATGAGGCCGATTGTGGTCGCGTCCAGAGCGGTGTGCTCGGCAGCATGGGTGGCGACGGAGCCGTGCCCCGGGTGCGCCAGGA
>CAKKOZ010000063.1:5377-8558 GCA_919901335.1 Nitrospiria bacterium
GTTCATCGGTTCCCCCCGGACTTGTTGTTGGCGTCGATGAAGGTCACGAGCTCCGCCGCAAAGGCGTCGCCACCGATGGCCTGGATCGCCTTGAGGAGGAGACGGGCCTTGCGGACCCCGAAGCTGAACGGATGATTGTCACAAGCTCCGAACACGAGGATGGGATTCCCCTTGAAGGAGTCCTCCATCATGACGGCCTTGTCGATTCCATCGTATGGCATTGTGGTCAACCCCTGTTGTCGTTGTTGTTGAAGCACCTGATTCAGCACACGAGGAAGGAAGGCCGTGTCGGGGGGGTTGACCAACGCCCAGACTGCCTGCCTCGTGTGCTGAATCGGGGGCTTCAACCCCGAGTACTACCTTACTCGAATGGCGACCCTCCCTTTCTGCGTCTTGGGACGACCGACCGCCGCGATCTTGGCGGCCTTGTAGTCGAGGATGCCGGCCTCCAACGAGACCAGATCCTCTCCACGACCGGCGTCCAGCACGTCTCCGATGGCCCGGAGCTTGAACGCGGCCCGCAGCCGTGCCAGCCGAATGGCTGACACGAGCTGGAGCAGCTCCGAGTGCTCGTGCGAAGGAAGTTTCACGGTCAACCCCTTTCAGCGAGTCACCACGACTCGCACAAGAGCCCACGAACCGCTGAACGGCTCGCAGGCTCTTGTCCGACCCGTTGACTTTAGACGCGAAAAGGCCCCGCGAGCCGTTGTCGACTCGCGGGGCCCGATGCCCGGTTAGACCGGGACTAGACCGGGATGGTTCGGCCGGCGCCGCGCTCGCTAGGCGGGATCGGCCAGTCCATGCCGAGCTTGATGGCGCACCGGCGGGCCGCGTCGTGCGCCGAACCCTTGTTCGACCCGTTCTCCTCCGCGATCTCCTTCCATCCGGCGCCACCGACCCACCGCTCGAGGGTGTACCGCTCCAACGTGGTCGGGGCGTTCGCCACGGCGTTGGTGTCACCGGTGGACCGGGCCGCCGAGCGGGTGGACGCCTTCACGCCCGGCCGGAAGGGGAGGACCACCGTGAACTCCACCTCGCCGTCGAAGACGTCCGTCTGGAGGGTCAGCGACCTGACCCCGAGCTTGAACGCGACCCGGAAGGACTCCGGGTTCATGATGCCGGCGTTCAACTCCTCCTCGATGGTCTCCTTGATCGACTCCAGGTTCTTCTGGAGCCGGGCGGCCTGACCGGCCTTGATCTCCTCGATCCGGGCCAGCGCCTTCTGCATCTCGTCATCGAGGTCCATCGAGACCTCGATGTCGCTCTTGAGCCCCGCGAGGCCGATGGCGGCACTGGCGGCGAGCCAGGCGGCGTCCTTGGCGACGAGCACCGGGTTCACGAGCTCCGGGGCCTTGGGCGGCTCCAGGGCGTCCACCGGGGCGGCGGCGGCCAGATTGGCGATGGCGGCGGCACGGGCCGCGTCACCCTCCTTCTTCACGAGGTCCACGAACGAGGACTTGGTGACTTCCGACTTGTTCTTTCCCACGGTCAACCTCTTTCTTTTCGGGTAGCACCATGCTACCCGGTGAAGCATGGGACTCACGCTTCACAGGAGGGAAGTGCAGGTCTCATGCCATGCCTGGAACTCACCTATCCCATTGAAAAATATAGCTTTTGTGTCTGGCATGATTCTTGGCATGTACCATGCAAAATTGTATGGGATACGCAATAAGTACAGGAACCATACCTGTTTCGTGGAGAAGAGGCTAGAACCCTAGTCGCCGCAAGGGGTTGCGACCGCAGCCCCTACCCCCCTCAAGCGACGTCTTGCAGCTCGATGTCCTCGGGACTGCACCCGAGCTTCTTCGCCAGCGACCTCTTCGCAGCCTCGGGGTCCGTCTCCATCAGCTCCGCCAGCGACGGATTCGACCGCATGCTGTACCAGACGCCGGCGCTGAGAAGCGCAACACCGAGAACGCCGAGACCAACCTTCATCGGGAAGGACAGTCCGCTGCTCCCCACCGCCGGCTCATCCGACGAGGAAGACGAAGATCCCTTCGATCCGTTGCCACCGGTGGCCGTACCCGAGCTCGCCTTGGGCTTGCCAGTCCCCGATGCGGACACAGCGGCACTCCCCGAGGACTTGAGCGTCAGCGCCATCGTCGCCTTGCCCTTGCCGAGGGCCTTGTCGATGACGGCCTGGAGCTTCGAGGTTGTCTCCGGCCCCCAATCGCCGTCGACCTGGGCACCGACAGCCTTCTGCAGACGTCGGATGGCGGGCAAGGTCTCCGCCTTCGCGTCGACGGACTCGTACGCCTTCTGCGAGATCCAGCCGAGAGCGAGCAGCACCGCCCGTTGGGCACACAGGGCTTCACGATTCTTTCCGCCCTTCTTCCTACCACACCGCACAGTCGGGATGACCGAAGCGTCCGCGAGACGGGCAGCATTGTTGCGGATCTGCGCGTAGTCGAGCGACGGGTCATTCGGCGGTGGCGCATCCCCGAAGCTGCCGAACCCTGCCGCGCCGCCGAGCCACCGGAGCTGGTACGAATCGAGCCGACCGACTTCCATGTTGCTTCCCACGTCAGACCTCCTGCGGGCGACGGGCTGCCCGGCGCTCCATGATGGCTTCGAACACGCGGTAGCCAACGTACACCGCGACGCCAGCGCCCGCAACGTAGATGATCGGCTTCAGTGCGGACGAGAGCGTATCGCCGGGTCCACCCCTCGATGCGTTTTCCATGGCCAGCTTGCACTTCTCTGGACTGTTGCTCTTGCCGCAGAAGTCGAGAGCTGCGATCCACTTCGCGTAATCCGCCTTGATCCACAGGTAGGCGACCCCAACACCGGCGACGGTGACGCCAGGGATCCACCAGGCGTCGAGCTCCTCGTCAGGCTGATTCTCGATCTCGATCTTCATCCCTCGGCAGACGCCACCAGGGACCGAACCCTCACGGCCCTCGTCTCCCTTGAACCACGCATCGATCTCGTCGTACAGCTTGTCCTGCAACCAGCCGATCCCCGATCGCACGGCATCGAAGTGGTCGACGTACTCCTTGAGCTTGATTGGTCCGAGGTAATCCGAGAACCGCTGCGCCTTCTCCTTCAGCTCAAGATACCGTCCGGAGTACCCGGAGAGGGACCGGATGAAGCACGTCGTCTTGACCCGACCCCAATTCCGAACCGTGTCCGCGATTGGGATGTCCCAGGTGCGGTCCTCCATGACGTGCCGGCCGGACGC
>CAKKOZ010000064.1 GCA_919901335.1 Nitrospiria bacterium
CTCACCCGCACCTACCCACGAAGCCCCAGGGAAAAGATCGGCGGATATGTGCATCTCGCCCGCATGCTTGACAAGGCCAGGGCAAAAGCCGCGGGCACCCATGGAGAATATATCTATCCCTGCCCGCTCGACCAGGCGCTTCTTGAATTCACAAAGGTCGGCCCGGATGCCTTCTACAAGGAAGCGCAGAAACGGGACGACCGTGAATTCCTAACATGGTTTCAAGGTATCGCGGAACCCAAAAACCCTCCGGAGATCGAGAACTGGAATCAAACGTTTTTGAACCGGAAGCCCCGCAACGAAGACAGCCTGCGACGTTTCATCGAAACCCGCACCCGTCTGGCCCCCCACCGCACCGATATCACTTGCTGGCCGGATCTTCTGGATCTGGAGGAAGGACGCGAGGTGCCGTTACAGGCCGCGGGCGGATAGGATTATTTTTCCGCTGCAACGATTGCAAAACAAAAATGGGCCAACACAAAAAAAGGAGGTAAAGGCAATGAGCAAGAAAGGACTGAAAGAAACGAAGACCTGGGCCAATCTGAAAGAGGGTTTTGCCGGAGAATCCCAGGCAAACCGGCGGTATCTTTACTTCGCCCGTCGCGCCGATATCGAGGGACAACCGGATACCGCAGGCGTGTTTCGCGACACGGCCGAGGGGGAAACCGGCCACGCCTTCGGGCATTTTGATTTCTTGGCCGAAGTGGGCGACCCTGTAACGGGCGTGCCCGTTGGTGACACCGTTGCCAATCTCAAGTCGGCGATCGAAGGCGAGACCTACGAATACACCCAAATGTATCCCGGATTCGCCAAGACCGCCCGCGAAGAAGGGTTCGAGGAGATATCGGAATGGTTCGAAACACTGGCCAAGGCCGAAAAGTCCCATGCGGGACGGTTCACAAAGGCATTGGACAGTCTTAAAAAATAGCATTTCGAAGCAACACACGGGCAAGGAGGCCGGGGTCGGACGGTACGACCCCGGCCTCTGACCGTCTTTCGAGGAAATGAAATGATCGCTTTTGATTCACCAAAATTCGCGGATCCGAAAGCTTTTGACGCCGAAACACTGCGCGTGTATGAGATCTGTACCGGATGCCGGAGATGCTTCAACCTTTGTCCGTCGTTTGACGTGCTGTTCCGCGGCATTGACGACAAAGACGGCGATGTGAACGCGCTGGAGGCCCCGGTTTTAAATCAGGTGGTGGACCTCTGCTATTATTGCAAGCTCTGTTTTAACCACTGTCCTTATTGTCCGCCGCATCATTACGACCTGGATTTCCCACGGCTCATGCTTTGGGGAAAACATTTGAAGTTGAACCGGCAACCGGCAGGCCTGCGCGACCGGCTCCTGGCCGACGTGGATTTCATGGGACGATTGGGCGGAATGATCGCTCCGCTGACCAACCGGGCCTTACGTCAACCGTGGGTGCGATGGGTTTTGGAAAAAGCGATGGGTATTCACCGGGAACGGCTTTTCCCCAACTTCCAGTGGCAATCGTTTGCTTCCTGGTTTCGGCGAACACCTGAATCTCGTAGGGGCACGGCGCACCGTGCCCCTACCGAAGAAAAGGTGGCGCTTTTTTACACCTGTTACGTCAACCGCCATGATCCCGAGATCGGCAAGGCCACGCTCCAGGTCCTTGAGAAAAACGGCGTCGAGGTGATCTGCCCGGAGCAGGAATGCTGCGGGATGCCGTACTTCGACATCGGGGATCTGGACGCGGTCCGCCAAAAGGCACGGTCGAATATCAAGAGCCTGGCAACCGCCGTGGATGCGGGCTATAAAATCGTCTCCCCCATGCCGACCTGCAGCCTGATGCTGAAGAAGGAATACCCGGACCTCATTCTAACGGAAGAAGCACGAAAGGTTGCGGCCAACACCTATGACCTCTGCGAGTATCTCATGAAACTCGAAGGCCAGGGGAAACTTGCGAAGGATTTCGTCTCCAGCCCCGGCAAGGTCGCCTACCAGGTGCCCTGCCATCTGCGGGACCAGAACATCGGACTGAAATCGCGCGACCTGATGAAGCTGATTCCCGGAACCACGGTCGAGGTAATCGAGAAATGTTCCGGACATGACGGCACGTTCGGAGTAAAGAAAGAATACTACGACGCCTCGCTCAAGATCGGACGGAAGGCCTTTGCGGCCGTCGAGGATGCCGAACCGGATACGGTGGCCTCGGACTGTCCCCTCTCCGGTCTCGCGCTCACGCAAAGCACCGGGAAGACGTCCATCCATCCCGTTCAGGTGCTCCACACCGCTTACGGCCTGGATAAGCGCAGAGTAACCTGATGGAACCGCTCACGTTGAAAAACATCAAGCCGCTCTCGGAATATGAACCGATCCGCGAAGCGTTCCGGGAACGGATTATTGCCCTGAAGAAACGGCGGCGCGTTGCGCTCGGGGACCGGATCACGTTGGTGTTTGAAAATCGGGACACGATCCTGTTCCAGATCCAGGAAATGATGCGCGTGGAGCATATCTATGATGCGGAAAAAATTCAGGATGAACTGAACACCTACAATCCCATGATCGCCGGTCCGGGCGAGCTGTCGTCCACGCTTTTCATCGAGATCACCGAATCGGAACGGATCAAGGAGATCCTGGACGGCCTCCAGGGAATTGACGACGGCCGAAGCGTCTATATCGAACTTGGGTCGGAGCGGATCTACGGACGGTTTGAAGAAGGCCACAGCAAGGAAGACAAACTCAGCGCGGTCCATTAT
>CAKKOZ010000065.1 GCA_919901335.1 Nitrospiria bacterium
GCCGCAAATCCTCGACGGGTGGGCCTGCGAGAGAGGCGTTGGTACTTCTTCTGGACTGCTCTGGATCGATGCGAGTTGCCGATGGCGGGGGGAATATCTCCCGACTCATGGCAGCGCAGCGGGCTGCGTCTGATCTGGTGACCGCATCGACCAGCTCGAGGGTGGGGGTGGTCTCCTTCGCGGACGTCGCGACCATCCTCTGTCGGCCCGGAGACCGGGCAGAGGCGACCCGGAAGATCATGGAGATCAAGGCGGGCATGGGAACCTTCATGGCCGCTGGGATTCACGAGGCCGTGCAAGCCCTGGAGCCTCCAGAGCCGGGTATTCAGGTACGCCGGATCATCTTGATGACGGACGGCTTCCCGGCGGAGCCCGACAGAGAAGTCATCGCGGAAGCGCAGACCGCCAAGAACAAGGGGATCCTCATCGACTGCGTGGCTTTCGGGACCGCAGCCAACGAGCGCCTCCTGGCGGAGATTGCGAGGCTCACGGAAGGAGTGTCGATCTTGGCGAAGGATGCTGCGTCCCTCGCTCGGGCCTTTCTGTCCTTGGAAGCCAACACGAGGGGACTTCTTGGGTCCGGCAAGACTCCATGAAGTTCACGTTTGCCGATGTAGAGAAGGTTCACCGGAAGTACCTCTACCTCGACCATGACCCTGACCTCTTGCGGATTGTGATGGCAACGGTCATCGCCAATCGCTTTCCGGGCGTTTCGGTCTGGATCACGCTCGTTGGTCCATCGGGTAGTGGAAAGACGGCGGTTGTGAAAGGACTGATGGGTGCTGGCGGCTGTTTCTTCACTTCTGCGGTAACGCCTGCATCTTTTGCCAGCGGGTCAACCGGATCGTCCTTTCTAGACGATGCGGACGGTAAGGTGTGGGTGATGACGGACTTCTCTACATTGAGCAAGATGCCGAACGAAGCGAAGTCGCAGGTCTTTGGTATCATGCGGGATGTTTACGATGGCCGTTATGAGCGTAGGACAGGCCGTAGCCCGCTTCCAATCACCTGGGAGGGCAAGATAGGGTTCATCGGTTGCACAACGGCTCTTGCCGCACATGAGGACATCTCGGAAGGGCAGGAGCTTGGGGAACGGATGCTCATCATCCGTATGAAGAAAAGCAACGAATCGGTAGACGCGATTGCGAGTGCCGCTTTTGATTCTGACGATACGGGGGACATGAAGGCGGATCTAGAAGCGGTTACAGGTCGATTCCTCGATGGTTTCAAGCTTCCAAAGGTAGAGCTACCATCGTTCGTCAAGAGCGAGACGTTGAAGCTGTCAAAGTTCATCGCGTCTGCCCGTTCTGGTGTAAAGCGTGATCGTTACACGAAGGAGGTCACATTTCCTGCTGAGGAGATGCGAGAGGCACCGAACCGGGTGATCAAACAGATGAGGATGATGACGATGGGTCTGTTGGCCATCGGAACCGAGGAAGATGCGATCAAGCGCATCCTGACTCGGATCGCGATGGACTGTATCCCTGCGGACCGCTTGAGGACCATTCGAGCCATTGCGGACGGTCTCGTGCTGACGTCCAAGTTGGCCTTGGCCGTATCCGTAAGTCAGGCAGTAGCGTTACGGACGGTTGAGGATCTTCAGCTTCTCGGTCTTGTGTCGAAGCTCGACAACCGTGGAATCAGGCTTGTGCCGGCAGTAGAGGCTTTGTTCAAGACGGCAAACCCGGACGCAGAGGATGCGGCCGATGAAGGAGAGGATGAATAATGGCCAATTCCCTGCGCGATCTCGTTGACGCGAGGCACGAGTTCGAATACCTGGATCTGGCAGTCACAGCGGACGCGAGTAGCGCCGGAACAACGGAGTTGCAGCTTCAACAGCTTCTGGCGAACCCAACGGCTTGGCTGAAGCACATCGACTTCCTCGTGGACGATCTCAAATCGCAGCTCACCATCAAGCAAGACGAGATCAACCTGTTGAAACTCAACTCCGACAAGGGATCAACGCCCGACTCGGACTTCCTGATCGCTCGGGCGAAGTTCCTGTTCTGGCGAGCACGGACGATGGCCTTCTGTCGGTCGTTGAAGCGACGTCGCCAGGTAGTCCTGCACATGATCAAGACGGGGGTTTTCGAATGACCGTTGACGAGATCGAGGAGCAGCCGCCGGCTGGACTCGCCTCCTGCCCGTTCTGCGAGCGAGTAGTGACGGATCTTGATACGGAGCCTTGTTCGCCAGCGCGGTCGTGCATCTACAGCACGATTGTTTGCTGCGACTGCGGGGCTCACATTGTCTGCCCTGCGTGCGAGGTGACCGACCCGTGGGAGGGGGATGATGAGACGAACGAGGCCTGGGAGCGAATGACGGCGGAGGAGGTAGCACAATGGATCGACTAGGCTGGATGGGTCTTGCGAACCAGCTCTACGAGGCTCTGGATCGGGCTGGCTGCGACAAGACCGAGGACGGCAAATTCATCGTGAAGGGCCCGATCACGAGCTTCATGGGGGCAGGGGAGGAGTTCGTTGTGGCTCCGGGGGCAACCTTCCTCAAAGGCGGGGT
>CAKKOZ010000066.1 GCA_919901335.1 Nitrospiria bacterium
TGGCATAAGCTTCGGTGCAATCCAACCCGCAACTGATCCCGGCAATGTTACTCGTCACGGTGCCGATCCCGCTTCCCCCCTTTGTCACGGTAAGAACCGACGTATTGGGAGGGACTATGTCAAATGTGGCCGTAACGGCTTTGGCCGCGCCCATCGTAACGGCACAGGCGCCGGTGCCGGTACAGCCTTCCCCATTCCAACCCGCAAAGATGGAACCGCTGTCCGCCAATGCCGTAAGGGTCACCACCGTGTTGACGTTAAACGACGCCGCACAGGTCGTCCCGCAATTGATTCCGGTCGGCAGGGAGGTGACCGTCCCCGTGCCCGCACCGGCTTTCGCAACGGTCAGTGTAAAAATTTGAAGAGTAAATGTGGCCGTAACCGATTTAGCCGCGTCCATCGTCACGATACAGCTTCCCGTCCCGGTACAGGCTCCGCTCCAACCGGTAAAGGTCGAGCCTGTTGCGGGGACGGCCGTGAGCGTCACGATCGTGCCGTTGGCATAAACTTCCGTGCAATCCAGCCCGCAACTGATCCCGGCAATGTTACTCGTCACGGTGCCGATCCCGTTGCCTGTCTTGGGTACGTTGAGAGTGAAAGAGGGAGGAGCGGTCACGGTCAGTATGGTCGAGCCGCTGACGGATCCCGACGTTGCGGTGATCGTGCTCGTGCCCCCGCCGATCCCCATGGCCACGCCCCCCAAGCTGATTGTGGCCACCGAAAGATTCGACGAGTTCCAGGTCACCAAACCGGTGAGGTTATAGGTACTATTGTCGCTGAAGGTTCCCGTCGCGGTAAAGGGCTGACTGCCTCCCGCCGCAATCGAGGGATTGGCGGGGACTACGGTGATAGAGACGAGTTGGGGCGTGAGGTCAAAGGCAGCCGTAACCGATTTCACCGCGTCCATCGTAACGGCACAGGCGCCGGTGCCCGTACAGCCTTCCCCATTCCATCCCGCAAACACAGATCCGACATCCGGACCGGCCGTGAGGGTTACGACCGTGCCGATGTCAAATGCGGCCGCACAGATCATCCCGCAGTCGATCCCGGTCGGATCGCTGGTCACAGTTCCACTGCCCGTGCCTGCTACGGTGACGGTAAGGATGGGGGTGATCAAGAGGGGCTGCATCTGGATCGTAACGGTTGTTGGAAGATCGGGGGTGAGATCGGCCACCGTCTCACCCTTATAGCGGACCTCGCCGGCGACATCGAAGGCGTATGCGGCAAAGCGTCGGGCGGCCCCCGATGGCACATCCAGGCTCACCATCACGGACTGGCCGGCGGTGAGGGAAAGCGTCCGGGCGATGGGATCCATGTCCGGGGCGGTGATCTCGATCTCCACACGGGCAAGGCCGGACGGGGCCGGGCCGAAGAGAGTCTTCTGGAAACCCGGGGTCTCATCGGGCGCCGCGTCCGCACTGAGTTGGACCGGGGTCGTGCCCTGATCAGGCGAACTGCAGGCCGTCATCCCCACGAGGAGGAAGGCAAGCCCGCCGGCGATGGCCGCGCTACGGCTTCTGGACATCTATCTCTCCTCTGGACAGACTCATCCCGACCCTTCGATTCTGCTACCTTCCAGCTTCGTCCTCACGATTGCCCAATTCCTCCTGAAGCTCCGTGATCTTCAGCCGCTCCTCGGCCAGCCGTTTCCGCGCAACATCCGCCTCCTCCAACGCCGCGAGGCGCGCCGCCCTCGCGCCACCACAGGCAGTGAGCGTGAAGAAGGAAATACCAAACAGCACAACAAGAAAAGTTGACCCTGCTTCTCTCTTAAAATTCAACCTTGACCCCGACCGGTGTGAGCGGCGCCGGCTGCTGTGGAATGGGGGGAAGGCCGGGCAGCTCGGACGGGGTCACCGGAGATGCAACCGCTTCACCGATGGACGGGGTCGCGGCCTCGGTGGCCGTGTCCTCCGGAACAGCCTCTGCAGGTCCCTTCTTCGCGTCCTTGCTCTCCTCCTTCGCGCCCGCCGCCGGCTCGTTGGCCTCCTGCTTCGCCGACTCCTGGGTCTGCTCGACACGAGTCTCAGCCGTCAGCCGCGCGACCATCTCCTTGGGTGCCGGCGCGGAAGGCGTCGGCCGAACCCCGGGCTGTACCAGTGTGAACTGCCCATGGCTCACGGTGACAACACCCACGGCCTTGACATCCTGGACCTGGACCGTCCCCTCGAGGACAAGGATCGTCGTTGGCTTTCCGGGAAGGTCTTTCGCGATGTTCACAATGAAGTTCGTCCCACGAGCGGCCGCAACGGCGGTGGGGGTATGGATCTCAAACTTCGCCCCCTCCTGCCCATAGACCTTCCCCACCACGGCCTTCACCGTACCATCCAAAAGCTTCAGAATCGTGCTGGGTGGCCGGGCCTTTTTAGAATCAAAGACGTGCTCCGTGATCTCGATGCGCGACTGCTCACCGATGGTGAGGGTCGAGTCGTCAATAAAGAGGATTTTTGCCCGAGAACGACGTTCGGTTTCAACCCGATCCTGGAACAGCACATCGTCCCGGACCTTGACTCGGACCGGAGCCTGAGTCTCGACATGGGTCACCTGGACATGGCCGATCGTCGTTGTGAAGAGACCGATTGGCTCGGCCGATTCACCCCGGGAGACCCCCGTCATGAGAAGCAAGGCGGCCGTGCTGACACACGCGATTAAAAACACGGAAAGTCTCATACGGCCTGGGTTTACCACGTTTGCATCCCTTCGTCTATGGTCTGCATCACAAAACCGGCCCCTCACCATCGGCTCGTCAGGAAGACCGACCCGACGTTCCGTTCGAAATCAAACGTGGCGAGGTCTGAGCGGTTCCGGTTATAGAGATACTGAATGCCGATGTCCAGGTGCTTCACAACGGGGCGGGAAAGGGTGGCCGTGCCGGTCAAGGCGTCGTCCCGCCGTCGCTCGCCGGTGGGTGAAAGCGGGTCCGGGTTCGAATACTGCCGGATGAGATACTCGCCGGTAAGGCTCAGCCGGACCGTCCAGAGGGGCGGCAGGTCGAGGCCGGCGGTTACTTGATGTGCGTCCGACTGCCAGGCCGGCCCGTCCGTGGTTTCCGTCTCATAAGTATATCCGCCGCGAAATCCCCCGGCGCCGGCGGCATAGGCCCGGGAGGCGCTCAGCCCGGCGAGGTGGCTGCTCCCCGTCCGCTCCGAATTGGTCGGAATCCGCAATGTGTCCATAAAAGTCTTGGCCTGATACCGGTACTGAAGCTGCACCGAGGAGGCGCCACCCAACGGCCAGGTCGCCGTGGGGTTCACCGTATGGACGAGAAAGTAAGGCTCCTCGGCCAGGAGCGCATAGTCAAAACCGTACCGGAGGCGGGCCTGGACCCAAGGGCGAATATGCGCGGTGGACAGCTGCGCCGAGTGGTTCTGGACATCAAACTCACGGAGCGTCTGATGGAGGTTCTGGTAAAACTGATACGCACCGTCAAAAATCCACCGATCCGTCCGCAGGAATTCGTAGCCGCCCCGGAGCAGACCGAGATACCGGGTGTCCGCCTTCCGCGCGATCTGGGCCGCCAAAACGGCATCCGTCGGGGCGAGTACCACGTTGTCATCAAACTGGACGCCCACTGTGGCAACGAGAGACCACGGCTTGATCCCGCGTTCCTTTCGCTTGACCCTCTCCAGGTAGTCATCCGCGAGGCGGGATAACTCGGTATCGGGCGCGAGGTCTTTTACCGCAACAAACTCCTCACGGGCCTCCTCAAGCAGCCCGCGTTTATAGTAGGCAATCCCGGAATAGTAGTGCGCCGTGCGTTCGAGCTCCGGCGCCAGCGTGAGGGCCCGGAGAAGTTTCGGCGGGGCTTCCTCATATTCCCCAAGGTGAAACGCCACCAGACCTTTATAGTAGGAAACAAGGGCCCGGTCCGTCTCAACCGCCCCGGCGAGCTCAAGTTGGTCATGAGCCCTTTGGTACTTCTTAAGGCGATAGTAGGAGACGCCGAGAGGGAGGTGGGCTTTCGCGTAATCCGGATGGAGGGAGAGCAGGTCCTCAAACGTCCTGGCGGCCTTCCGGTGCTGGCCGAGCTGCTGGTAAGCAAGTCCCAGATCGTAGCGGGCCTCCAGGTTCTGGTGCGTCAGGGCGCTACGGTACACGCCCAATGCCTTATCAGATCGGCCGGCCACGAAGACCGCATGCCCGCGGGCCGACTCGGCGTCCTGCGCTGGACTGAGCGAAGCAAGCATGAGGTTGAGGCTTAATGCCCAGACAAGCCGCCATCCGAGCACCGGCTTTTTCTCCCATGGCTTAGGACTCACCCGTGGATACACTTGGCGGCCATCTCTCCATCAAGGCCAAGACCTCGTCAGACCCAAAAAATTGTAAGGCACTCTCCCAAATTTAGCAAGCGATATCTTTGACCGCCTGGGGTATGTGCTCTCGGAGAAAACTGGAGCGGGAAAGGGGATTTGATCACGCCCTGTGCCGAAGGCACAGAATTAAAATGCTGCGCGCCAGCGCTTACCTCCCGGGACCAAATCCCCGCCACTCATGACCCATGGGCAATAAATTTGGAGCGGGAAAGGGGATTTGAACCCCCGACCCTCGCCTTGGCAAGGCGATGCTCTACCACTGAGCTATTCCCGCATCCGTTAGCTGATAAAGACAGATCAATACATCGTGGGAAGGTCAATATACCCAAAAACAGGCGGGGTTGTCAATTACAACACTTTAAACTCGACCACCTTGGAGCTGGCCTTGCCTTGCGAATCCTCCAGATAGATCTCGACGGTGTGGTCGCCCTTCGGAAACTCGGCCTGCGTCACATGAATCCGGTTTGCCACGACATACGGCTTGACCCGGTCCGTGATGTCGATCGTGAAGAATTTGATGTACCGGACCTTGAGCGTGGACATTTTCGGCTCGGCCCCGTCTTTGGATTGATTGAACACCACATCAATCTCGACCGGCTGTTGACCAATTTCTCCGCCGCCGGGACGGACGACCTCGATCTCGGGACCGTCCTTCAATTCAAGAATCATGGACCGGCCGACTTCGGTCATCCCTTTTTCTTTCGCCGTCTGCTCCTGACGGCTCAGATCCTGCTCTGTGATCAGTTGAAGGACGCCCGGATGCGTTTGAGACAATACGGGAGCCGCCGCGACGAAAAGCCCGCCGACCGTCCAAAACAAGGCCGGTCGAAAAATCTTATAGAGACTTGAGCGCGCGTTCATTGTGAGTCCATCGGTTACAAAAGAGGGCATGTCATGGCTGTTCCAGTTCCCTTAACGCCTGCTCCACCTGCTCCGGCGTGGGGGGAATGCCGTGCAACTCCGGTTTGTTCTCCATGAACGAAACCCCTTTTCCCTTGACCGTCCGCGCGATGATCACGGTCGGCTTTCCCTTGGCGGCGCGGGCTTCATCAAAGGCCTTCGAGACCTGGTCCCAATCATGGCCGTCAATCTCGATCGTATGCCACTTGAAGGCCCTCCATTTATCGCCGAGCGGGGCGAGATCCATCACGTCCTTGACCCAGCCGTCCTGCTGGGCCTGGTTGTGGTCAACGATCACGGTAAGGTTGTCCAGGCCGCGGTTCCCCGCATACAGGGCCGCCTCCCAGACCTGGCCTTCGTCGCACTCCCCGTCGCCCGTCATGACATAGACACGGTAATCCTTGCGATCCAATCGGCCGGCCAGGGCCATGCCGATTCCGATCGAGATGCCCTGACCCAGCGATCCGGTCGAAGCCTCGACACCGCCCATGCGGTGACGCTCGGGATGGCCCTGCAATGGGCTGTCGAGTTTGCGAAGCGTCATCAAGCGATCCACCGGAAAATAGCCGCTTCGCGCGAGAAAGGCGTACAAGGCCGGCGCGGCATGGCCTTTGCTCAAGATAAACCGGTCACGATCGGGCCAGTCCGGCCGCTTGGGATCATGCCGCAGGACCTGGAAGAAAAGCGTGGTCAGGATCTCGACCGTCGAAAGCGAACTGGTGGGATGGCCTGAACCGGCCGTCCCGGTCATTTGGATAATATCTTTGCGAACCGTGTTGGCCAGTTTTTTGAGTTCGTCCCGATCTGAAATGGTCATGGTGTCATCAAATTAACAAAAACGAATCCCCAAGTCAATGACGATCT
>CAKKOZ010000067.1 GCA_919901335.1 Nitrospiria bacterium
GCCGAATGGATTTCCGTAATCTTAAGTCGTGTATAGGCCTGGCGATGGCCCTTGGTCCGTCGGTAGTTCTTGCGTCTCTGTTTTTTGAAAACGATCACCTTCCGCTGGCGTCCCTGCGCCATCACCTCGGCCTTCACAACCGCGCCTGGAAGAACCGGATTTCCGATCCGGGCGCCCGTCTCTTCCTGAACCATGAGGACGCGTGACAAGGAAATGGTCTCTCCGACCTGGCCGTCCAGGAGTTCGACCTCTACGGTTTCCCCCGGGGCCACGCGGTATTGCTTGCCGCCCGTTTCAATAATCGCGTACATCATGAGACTCCACTCAATGTGAACGGGTTTAATACCATAAAGTCACGATCAATGTCAAGGGCCTTACGGCGAGCCCCTGCGATTGACAAACCCCTGCCGGGTTGTTATATTAAAATCCGTTTTTCTTTATCCGGAACGTCACTTCGTTCCGAATAATCCTGCAACCGGAGAACCCCCGTGATTCAAGAAACCTCCAAGATCTGGATGGACGGCCGATTCGTCGACTGGAAGGAAGCCAATATCCACGTCCTGACCCACACGCTCCATTACGGTCTGGGCGTCTTTGAAGGCCTTCGCTGTTATAAGGGAGAAAAGGGGTCGGCGATTTTCCGGCTGAAGGAACATGTCAAACGGCTGTACGATTCGGCTCAGATCGTCCAGATCAAAATCCCGTACTCCCCCCAGGAAATCGAAGAGGCTATTATCGGCACGGTCAAGGTCAACCGGCTCGAGGCCTGTTACATCCGGCCGATTGTCTTTATCGGGTACGGCGAGATGGGTCTGTACGTCCAGAAAAATCCCATCCAGGTCGCGATCGCGGCCTGGCCCTGGGGCACGTATCTTGGGGACGACGGCATTCGAAACGGCATTCGAGCCAAGATCTCGTCCTTCACGCGGCATCACGTCAATGTCAGCATGACCCGCGCCAAGGTCACTGCTTACTATGCCAATTCGCAATTGGCAAAACGGGAAGCCAAGGAGGTCGGCTACGATGAGGCGATCCTGCTGGATACGGACGGCTATGTTGCCGAGGGGCCGGGCGAGAACATTTTTATCGTCCGGAACGGCACGCTGAAAACACCGCCGCTGACCTCCATCCTGGAAGGAATTACACGGAACAGCATCATTGAGCTGGCACAGGAAAAAGGCATCCCCGTGGCCCAGGAGCGGTTCAGCCGCGACGAAATCTATATTGCCGACGAGGCGTTTTTCACGGGCACGGCGGCCGAAATTACTCCGATTCGAGAGGTGGACGGCCGCATCATCGGCACCGGCAAACCGGGGGGAACAACGATTCAGCTCCAAAAATCGTTTTTCGACATCGTGGCCGGAAAAGATTCGACGCATCAATCCTGGTTGACGACTCTTACCTGAACCCGCAGAGGAATGCGTCCGGTGCCGAGGGTCAACGCCATCCGAAAGTCTTCTCGTCCGATCATTTATTATACCCTCGTCGCTTCCCCCCTCGGACGAATCGGAATCGCCTCAACACCCGGCGGCATCTGTCGCATTTCACTGAACGCGGCCGGGCAGCCCGCCTTTCGGAAAACACTCCAGAGGGACTATCGCTGCTCCGCCGTCCGCCGGGATCGGCATTTCACGGATCTTGTGACCGGAATACGGGCTTATTTTTCCGGCAACCCGGTTCGGTTCAACATCAAAATCGACCTGCAGGAAGGCACCCCTTTCCAGAAAAAGGTCTGGCGATCGCTCCGACGCATTCCCTTTGGACAGACACGCAGTTACCGGTCGATCGCGCGGGACATCGGCCATCCCAACAGTTCCCGCGCCGTGGGCGGTGCGTGTGGAACTAATCCGATCGCCGTTTTAATTCCCTGTCACCGCGTCATCAACGCCGACGGAAATCTCGGCGGTTTCACGGGGGGGATCCGCTTGAAACGACAGCTTTTAACGCTCGAACAATCGAAAGGTTCTCCGCCGGAATGGCCAAACAGGATTGGTTCCTAAAAGTAATCATCGGGTGGCTCGGCATCAAGGGACTGCTCCTCCTGCTGCTGTCGGCCGGTTTATTCAGCCTGATCAATAAAGACCTCGACCTCCTGTCACAACAACTGGCCGATATTCTTAATCTGGACGTTGACAATTACTACATTAATCTTCTGCTCAGCAAGGTCGGAATGGCAAAAACCACGCTCTTAATCGAGATCTCGATCGGATTGGTCCTCTACGGGATCGTGTGTTTGATTCAGGCCTACGGCCTGCACAAGCGGAAACGGTGGGCCGAATATCTGACCGTGGTCGCGATCGGTTTATTCATCCCCTTCGAAGTCTATGAAGTGGTTCACCGTCTTTCGGTCTCGCGGGTGGCGGTGCTCGTCCTCAATATCGTCATCGTCTATTACCTGATAAAACACAAAGAATTTTTCCAAAAAAAATCGCCGGCCCGCTGATTTTTTTACTTTCTTGTTTACAACGCCACGGGGTTGTGATACCCTGCAGCCTATCATTTTGAATTATCTTTTTCCTTTCCGGTTTTTCCTGTTTTCGTCTCAATCTTTCATCCATGGCCATCGCTCGCGACGCCCGGGGGTTCGTCACCCCTTTACAAAGGAGAACGCTGAACGTATGACTGAAACAACGAGGCAAGTTAAGTCCGGTTTTCGGGGAATCCCCTCCCGTCTTATTCTGGGCATCGCGATCCCGTTTGCCGCAATCAGCGGACTGATGTTCGCCCATCCCCTCTATTCGGTTCAAATCCCGACTCTCGCAACCCTGAAGGACTCACGGCCGCCGGCCAACCCCTTTGCCAATGGGTTGATGGAAGGCAACGACACCGGCATCACGGATGAGATCCGGAATGTGGAAAGGATCTCACTGTTTTCACCGACCGTTTTTAAGCGCATCGCCAAGATTCATCAGATCCTCAGCCTGTTTCATTCCGGTCTTTCCGTGGAAGACGAAGAGCGTCTTTCGGAACTCATCTATCATGAGAGTCTCCGTTACGGCTACGATCCTGAATTGATCGTCTCGGTCATCTTGACCGAGAGTTCCTTCTACACGTGGGCGCATTCCCGAAAAGGCGCAATCGGACTGATGCAGATCATCCCCATCACGGGGCAGGAACTGGCCGAGATCAATCAGACCCCCCTTCACAGCGCACAAGCGCTTTATGACCCGCACCTGAATGTCACACTCGGGATCCAGTATCTCGCCTTGCTTCACCGGCGGTTTGGGGATCTGGGGCTGGCGCTCACGGCCTATAACTACGGGCCGACCCGCGTCGCCGAATGGAGGGATCGGGGTGAACACCTGCCGCAGGGTTACACCCGGAAGATTCTTCGACAGTACGAACAACTCCTCTATGAAAACCCGATCGCCCTGCCGGCCGGCAGGCAGGGCTGACCGAAGGGCCGTCATCGGCTTCGGTCCACTCCGACACGATCGCAATCGCTTGAAATCGGACATCGGCTGCAGTGGGGCGAGATCGGCTTGCAGAGATTCTGGCCGAAGGTCACCAAGAGGTCGTTAAAGATAATCCAGTACCGCCTCGGAAGTTTTTTCCGGAGGGCCGTTTCGGTTTCTTCCGGCGTCTTCGTCTTCACGTAACCCAGGCGGTTACTGATGCGGTGGACGTGCGTGTCCACACAGATTCCGTACTGGCCGAACCCCAGAGTCACCACCAGGTTTGCCGTCTTGCGCCCGACCCCTTTTAACGTCAGGAGCTCATCCAGATCATCCGGAACGCGGGAGTCATAGCGCCGAATAAGATCCCGGCTGACCGAAAGAAGCGTGCGGGCCTTGGTGCGGTAGAATCCGACCGGATAAATGGCGTGCCGGATCGTTTTCGGCGACAGCCGAACCATTTCGGCCGGCGTCTTTGCCAGACGGAAGAGCCGCTCCGTCGCCTGCGCGGTGGTCCTGTCCTGGGTGCGAAGACTCAGAAGGCAGGAGATCAGGACCTGATACGGATCGTTCGACCGGTCGGCCACCACCCCCACGATGGGCACCTGCCACTTCCGGATCTCCCGTTTGAGAATCTTGACAACCGCATGGATCGCCTGGTCATTCATCGTCGCCACGGTCCCATTCTACATGATTTGGCCTCCAAGAACCAAAACAAAATATTTGAATTCGCCCTCCCGGAATGGTAGGATGGCGGCGCTTATCCCGCACCGGAGAAAGATTGGATCTGGAGTATCTCATGTCCGCGAGGCCCTCTTTTTTTCTCATTGACGGCAACTCCTACATCTACCGGGCCTATTTTGCCATCCGCACTCTTTCGACCTCTAAGGGCTTTCCAACCAATGCGATCTATGGTTTCACGACCATGCTGTTGAAGATCGTCCGCGACCATCGACCGGACTATCTCGCCGTCGCCTTCGACCCCAAAGGACCGACCCTCCGCCATGCGGAATACCAGGACTATAAGGCCCAGCGGCCTGAAATGCCGGACCCGTTGCGCCGGCAGATCCCTTACATCCACCGTCTGGTCGAGGCCTTTCGCATTCCGGCCCTCCTGATGGAAGGGGTTGAGGCGGACGACCTCATCGGCACGCTGGCCCGGAAGGCGGAGGAATCCGAGCTGGACGTGACGATCGTCAGCGGCGATAAGGATATGTTCCAGCTCATCACGCCGCAGACCCGCGTGTACGACACGATGAAGGACCAGGTCTACCGGACGGATGAGGTTCGGGAACGGTTCGGGGTCGAGCCGGACCGGGTCATCGAGATCATGGGCCTGATGGGCGACGCGATCGACAACATTCCGGGCGTCCCGGGCATCGGAGAGAAAACCGCCGTCGATCTCATCCGCCGCTTCGGCACGATTGAAAATCTCCTAAGTCATCTTGACGATCTGGATAAACCCAAGCTCCGCGAGACCCTCCGCGCGTTCGCCGAGCAGGCCCGGATGAGCCGCCGGCTCGCGATGATCCGGCGGGACTGTCCCGTTGAGCTGGACCTCGATCGGTTTCGGCGGACCGAGCCGGATGCGGATGCCATGACCCGGCTGCTGCGCGAGCTGGAGTTCGGTAGCCTGTTGAAACGGATTGAAATGCCCGCCGTCCCCGCGACGGGCCGGGTTGAAATCGCAGCGTCGGAAGAATCCCTGCGCGAGATGACGCGCGCCTTGACCCTGGAGAAAACGATCGGACTGTGCTTCTGGACCCTTCCGGACGGCATGCCCGGAACGAACCATGCCCCGGGCCGGGATCGAACCGCGATTCTTGGAATTTCGATCGCGGTTCCGGACACGGCCTACTATATCCCGATAGGTCATCACGCCCCGGGTGCGCTGCCGGGACCGGAGAGCCGGACCGTTCTTGAGCATCTCCGACCGCTGCTTCAGGATGCCTCAAAACGAAAAGTCGCTCACGACCTGAAAGCCGTTTTATTAACCTGCCGTCAGAGCGGCCTTTCGATTGAAGGGCCGATGGCCGACACCATGATCGCGTCCTATCTATTGAACCCCAACCGTCGGGACCACAGCCTGGAAACCGCGGCGCTGGATCTTCTCGGCCTCCGGTTGCCGGAGATGTCCTCTCCTCTTACGCCTGAAATAGCCGTCGAGCCGATGGCCTCGGCGGCGGGCGAGCGCACCGCGGCCGTTCTGCAACTGGACCTATCCCTGACGCCGCTCCTTCATGAGCAGGGACTGGACCGGCTGTTCGATGAGATCGAGATGCCGCTCGTTCCGGTTCTGGCCGGGATGGAAGAGGTCGGCATCAAACTGGATGTCGAGGCATTGAAGGGTTTTTCGGCTGAGCTGGAATCTCAACTTTCCGTCATGGTCCGGACGATCCAGGCCCTGGCCGGAACGGAGTTTAACCTCAACTCTCCGAAACAACTGGCGGACGTCCTGTTCAACAAACTCGGCTTGAAACCCATGAAGAAAACAAAGACGGGCTACTCCACCAACGAGGAGGTGCTCCAACAACTGGCCGTGCAGCACGCGCTGCCGGCCGAGATTCTCAACTACCGCCAATTGACAAAACTCAAATCCACCTATGTCGACGCGCTCCCTCGATTGGTGAACCCCGGGACCCACCGTCTTCACACCTCGCTGAACCAGACCATCACGGCCACCGGCCGTCTCTCCAGCAGCGAGCCGAACCTACAGAATATTCCGATCAAGGGCGAACCGGGCCGGCGCATCCGTCGGGCCTTTATCGCGGAGAAGGGATATCGCCTGCTTTCAGCCGATTACAACCAGGTCGAGCTCCGGATCCTGGCCCATCTTTCGCAGGACGAAAATCTCCTGTCGGCCTTTCAACGGGGAGAGGATGTTCATACGACGACCGCCGTGCATATCTTCGGGCTGGCCCCGAACTTGATCAGCCCGGCGATGCGCCGCACCGCCAAGACGGTCAACTTCGGGATCATCTACGGGATCAGCCCCTTCGGCCTGTCCTCCACGCTGGGCGTCTCCCAGTCCGACGCCAAACAATATATCGACCGGTATCTGGACCACTATCACGGCGTCCGGCAATTTATGGAAAAGACGATCGCCGAGGCGAAGGAGCGGGGCTATGTCACCACGATCTTATCAAGGCGTCGTCCGATTCCGGAGCTGGCCGCCACCCACCCGGCCGTCCGCGGGCTGGGCGAGCGCGCCGCGATCAACACGCCGATCCAGGGCAGCGCCGCCGATCTGATCAAGCTCGCCATGATCCGGATCGCCCGGCGACTGAAGGACGAGGGACGACGGTCCCGCATGCTTCTACAGATCCATGACGAACTGATTTTCGAGGTGCCGGAAGACGAGATCGAGGAGATAACGCGGCTGGTCCGGGAGGAAATGGAAGGGGCGATGACACTCTCCGTCCCTTTGAAGGTGGACATCGGGGTCGGCGCGAACTGGAACGAGGCGCA
>CAKKOZ010000068.1:0-1351 GCA_919901335.1 Nitrospiria bacterium
TTGCCCTTCTTATCGGCGTAGGAGACCTCGCAGACCTCGTCGCTTTCGAAGAACAGCACCTGGGCGATGCCCTCGTTGGAATAGATCTTGGCGGGCAGCGGCGTGGTGTTCGAGATCTCGAGCGTCACAAACCCTTCCCATTCCGGCTCGAACGGCGTCACGTTCGTGATGATACCGCATCGGGCATAGGTGCTCTTGCCGACGCAGATCGTCATCACGCTGCGCGGGATCTTGAAATACTCCACGCTTCGTCCCAGCACGAAAGAGTTGGGCGGGATCACGCAGACGGGGCCCTTTACATCCACGAAGGAGCGCAGGTCGAAATCCTTGGGGTCCACGATCGTGGTGTTGATGTTGGTGAAGATTTTAAACTCGTCCGCGATTCGGATATCATAACCGTAGGAGGAAAGTCCGAACGAGATCACGCCCTGGCGGACCTGTTTTTCTTCGAACGGCGCGATCATGGCATGTTCATTGGCCATCTTGCGGATCCATCGGTCATTTTTAATCATTCATTGCCTCCATTGTTGAGAATCTTGAAGGGTCCGTGCGGCGGACGGCCGGTGGTTGAAACCTTTTCCATCTCCGCCTGCGGGTATCGAAAAATCCGGTTTTCATAATTCTTTAAAACGGCCTCTTGGGAATTCAGATCCACGAG
This sequence comes from Nitrospiria bacterium, assembly GCA_919901335.1. Lineage (GTDB taxonomy): Bacteria > Nitrospirota > Nitrospiria > JACQBZ01 > JACQBZ01 > JACQFA01. The sequence goes on from CAKKOZ010000068.1 coordinate 659, forward strand.
ATAATCGGTCGGCAGAAGGGGAATCTTGCCGCCGCCCCCCGGCGTGTCAATCACGTAATGCGGCACCGCCATCCCGGAGGTGTGGCCCTGAATCGCCTTGATGATTTTGAGGCCCTCCTCCACCGTCGTCCGAAAATGGTTCGTGCCCTGTGTGAGATCGGCCTGATAGAGGTAGTAGGGTTTGACGCGGCAGGTCAAAAGTTTTTGCATCAACCGTTTCATCACGTCAGGATCGTCGTTGACGCCTTTGAGCAGCACCGTCTGGCTTCCGAGCGGGATGCCGGCGTCCGCCAGCCGCCCGCAAGCCTGCTTGACTTCGGGCGTGAGTTCATCGGGATGATTGAAGTGGAGGTTCATATAAATCGGATGATATTTTTTGATCATCGCGCAGAGCGATTCGGTGATTCGGGACGGCAGGCTGCCCGGAACGCGGCTTCCGATCCGGATGATGTCGAGGTGCGGGATGGCCCGAAGCGCAATGAACACCCGTTCGAGGTGGCCATCCGTCAGCAGCAACGGGTCGCCCCCGGACAGGATGACGTCCCGGATCTCGGTATGATTTCTGATGTAGTCCACCGCCAGATCAAGGTCTCCCTTGGAGATAAACCCCGGTTTGCCCACCAGCCGCTTGCGCGTGCAGAACCGGCAGTAGATCGGACATTGGTTCGTGACCATCAAAAGAACGCGATCCGG
>CAKKOZ010000068.1:1451-3351 GCA_919901335.1 Nitrospiria bacterium
CCGGTTTCGTGATGCTGGCCTGAAGCTCTCGTTGCCAGTCTTCCATTATCACTCCTTGTTAATCTTTCACCGCGCACGGGACCATCACGGCCTCCGTCATGCCGTGGATCAATTTTTTATCCAGCGGACAGATCGTCGCCAGGATGCCGCCCAACTCGGCCTTCCCCTCCGAGACGAAATAATAGGGCGACAGCCGGACGCGGCCGGCCATCGGTTTCGGTTCGGCCGGATCATCATACCAGACCGAAACTTTTCTCCCTGCGTGAAACTCCTGGAGAATGGACGGGGACTGGAGGAATCGGGCCTGTGCATCGTTGAGCGCCTGCGCCCAATCTTTTTCGGGAAGGTCATGTCCCACAACGACACCGCGGCTGCCCCAGGCCCGTTCGGAAAATCCGGAAGGCTTGATCACAAACCGCCGCTCTTTTTGCGTGAGCGAGGCCAACTCATTCCAACTGCTCACGGGCCGCTCCCGGATCGTCAGTCCGGGGATCACGGCCTGGGGCGGGATTTCTTGAGGATCCAGAATCCAGGTCCTGGGAATGATCCGCAGAAGCGCCGCATCCGCCTTCTCGCCCAGGGCTTCCGGCCAGAACGCACGGAGCGACGGGTGGTGAAACAGCGCAAAGGCCATCTTTTCTTCAAGATGGGTTTTCGCGGGCGGCGTGATCTTCACCGTTTCCTTTTTGGCGCTGTAGAGGATCAGTTCCGACTTGGGGATGTTCTTGAGATCGAAAAGTTCAAAGAAACGATAAACCACGTCAATCGGAACGGCCGAATTCCCGTCCATGACGGTCAGTCCGTCTTCCGTGAATCGGACTTCCTCCGGTTCGATCACGAGCGTCTTCAGGCCGGCCGCGTTGAGCCGGTTTCCCAGCCACCGCATTTCAGGGCGGTAGTCTTTGGACTCCTCTGAAACAATGATCGCCAGATTCGGATTGGATCGGCCCGCGATGGATCGGATCATTTTAGCAAAGCCGTCGACCATTCCGTCCGGTCCGCCGATAACGGAGTGGCCCAATTCGGAATAGTGGCGCGACAGGCTTCCGGTCAGGCCGATTCCACCTGGGACGGAGTCCAGTTCGGTCACGATCCATCCGTCTTCCGTCAGGATCAGATCCGGTCGAATGATGCCGGGAAGGTGCTGTTTGAACCGGTTCATCCGGCCGTATTCGATCTGGGTTTCCGGTTTTCCCTGATCAAGGTAACGACTGATCCATCGGGGCTGCGACCCGCGGACACTCGCGGAATAGAGGCGGTTTAAGGCCGAATAGAAAGACAGCAGATGGGAACCCAGCTCCTGAATGGCCCGGAGGTCTTCGGCCGTGATCCGGAAGGGCTCGGGCGAGATGCGCCAGGTGAGCGCGGTTGTTTCGGCATCCGCCGCGGCGGGTTGAACTTCCGCTTGCGCCTTTTGCGGTTGATAGAGGCCGTCCTGGATCAGCCGGCTGCGCAGGCCGGAACAGCGTTTTCGGATCTCATCAAGATTCGGGGGGTCGCTTGTCTTGAGACTGGAAGGCTGTGACGGAGTTTGACGGGGCAACGCTCTATCCTCGCTTCTGCAGGCCAGGGATTTGATCAGATGTGATTTATAGTAACATGCCTCCGATCACAGCATCAAGCGGTTTTTACGGCTGTGCCGGACCGCAATACCTCTCGAAGCCGGTCGGGGTAGTTGGTGAACAGGCCGTCCGCTCCCATCGAAAGATACCGGGTCATTAAAGACGGATGATTCACGGTGTAGGCATAGACCGGCAGGCCGGTTGAATGGGCCTGCGTCAGGATGTCTTTCGTCAGCCGATGGGTTGAAATGTGGATGGACCGTGCATGGATTGATTCGGCGTCTTCCAGAATATCCTTGGGGCGGGTCTTTCGGGTCAGGAGACCCAGCGGTATTTTA
>CAKKOZ010000068.1:3451-26446 GCA_919901335.1 Nitrospiria bacterium
TGGCCGGACGCGCCTCGGTGGGCGATGTTGAGCGGTTTTCTCATGCGGATGCATGTCCTCCCATCGACGGTCCAGATATAGCACTTGCGGGGAAGGCTGTCAAACAGGCCGGAAAGCGTGGCGCTATTTTTGGAGTTGAGATACGACCGTCTTTGGTAGTACAATCGTCTCACCTTTCATAACCCGATCAAGGAGAGCCTCGTGAAACCGAAGATGAGACTTGAACGCGACACGATGGGCGAGAAGGAAGTTCCAGCCGATGCCTATTACGGCATCCAGACGCTTCGTGCGGTCGAAAACTTTCCGATCAGCGATCTTCGATTCTCCCGATCCTTCATTCGGGCCCTCGGCCTGATCAAGTGGGCCGCGGCGCAGGTGAACGAGGATCTGGGCCTTCTCGACAAAAAGAAGGCCAAGGCGATCGTCCAGGCCGCGCGCGAGGTGGTGGACGGAAAATTCGACCGCGAATTCGTCGTTGACATCTTCCAGACCGGCTCTGGAACCTCGACCAATATGAATGCGAACGAGGTGATCGCAAACCGAGCGGCCGAGCTTCTGGGCGAGGCACTCGGCGGAAAAGCAGTCCATCCCAATGACCATGTCAACCTGGGCCAGTCCAGCAACGATGCGATCCCGACCGCGATCCATGTCGCGGCGCTTGAATTGATCGAAAGGGATCTCATCCCTGCGCTGACTAAGTTACAGAAGGCGCTTGCGGCCAAGGCGAAGGAGTTCGATCTCATTGTTAAAATCGGTCGTACGCATCTGGCCGATGCCACACCGATCCGGCTGGGACAGGAATTCTCGGGCTACGCGCGGCAGATGGTACTGGCCGTCCGGCGCGTTCAGTCCATTCAAGAGAATCTTTCGGAACTGGCGCTGGGCGGCACGGCCGTCGGTACGGGGATCAATACCCATCCGGAGTTTGCGAAGCGAGTCATCGCGATCTTGAGCCGCGAGACGGGTTGTGCCTTCCGCGAGGCCGAGAACCATTTCGAGGCACAGGCCGCGAAGGACGCCGTTGTCGAGACAAGCGGCGCGCTCAAAACCGTCGCGGTCAGCCTGACGAAGATCGCAAACGATATCCGCTGGCTCGGTTCCGGGCCCCGATGCGGCATCGCCGAGATCCTGCTGCCGGACACGCAGCCCGGCTCCTCCATCATGCCGGGAAAAGTCAATCCGGTGATCGCCGAGTCGGTTCTTCAGGTCGCGGCACAGGTGATCGGGAACGACCTCGCCGTGACGATCGGCGGCCAGGCCGGAAATTTCGAATTAAACGTCATGATGCCGGTGATGGCCTATAATCTTCTCCAATCCATCGAGCTTCTCGCGCGGTCGGCCGAGAACTTCACGACACGCTGCATTGAGGGAATCCAGGCCGACGAGGCCCGAAATCAAGCCATGATCGAGCAGAGCCTTGCGATGTGCACCGCGCTCGCGCCCGAGATCGGGTACGACGCCGCCGCGAAGATCGCCAAGGAGGCTTACAAGATGGGGAAGACGGTCCGCGAAATCGCGCGGGCCCATAAAGTCTTGCCGGAGCAACGGCTGTCCGAACTGCTGGATCCCTGGAGCATGACCGAGCCCCGCGCCGAGTCGAAAAAGAAAAAGTCAAAATTAGGTAGACGGCGATGAAAGCCTCCGACCTTTTTGTGAAATGCCTTGAACGGGAAGGGGTAAAATATATCTTCGGCCTCCCCGGCGAGGAGAATCTCGACCTTCTCAATTCCCTTCAATCCTCCTCGATCACCTTTATCTCGACGCGCCATGAGCAGGCCGCGGCCTTTATGGCGGACGTCTACGGCCGGCTGACGGGCCGGGCCGGCGTCTGTCTTGCCACCCTTGGTCCAGGCGCGACGAACCTTGCGACCGGCATCGCCGATGCCAATCTGGATCATGCGCCGCTGGTGGCGATCACGGCCCAGGCCGGGCTGGAGCGGATTCATAAAGAGTCGCACCAGTACGTCGACATCCTTCATTGTTTTGAGCCGCTCACAAAATGGAACTCGCGCGTCGAGCGGGCCTCGACCATTCCCGAAGTCGTGCGAAAGGCTTTTAAGACGGCCCAGGCCGAGAAACCCGGCGCCTGCCACATCGAGCTTCCGGAAGACGTGATGACCATCGAGATCAGCCAGGAGCCGCTTTCGACCGTACGTGCCCGACGTCCTTCACCCGACCACCAGTCCTTGAAGACGGCCGCCGACTTGATCGAGAAATCCCGCCAGCCGTTGATCCTGGCCGGCAACGGCGCGGTTCGCGGGAAGGCGGCCAGGGAACTTTTGGCTTTTTCGCAGAAAACAGGGATCCCGGTGGCGAATACATTCATGGGCAAGGGAATCGTTCCGTGGGATTACGATCTGGCGCTGCTCTCGATCGGTCTTCAGTCCCGGGACTATGTCACGTGCGGTTTCGAGCGGGCCGACCTGGTGATTGCGGTGGGGTATGACCTGGTCGAATATTCGCCGCGGCACTGGAATCCGGATGGAAAGAAACCGATCATTCATATTGACTTCACGCCGAGCGAGGTGGACGCCTACTATCAGCCGTCGGTCGAGATCGTGGCGGATGTCCGCGAGACCCTGGAACTTCTGACGCTGGAGCTTCATGGAAGGAAGGATGTGACCTATCCGAAAACACTTCGGGTCTCGATCCTGAAAGAGCTTGAGGACAACACGACGGATGCCGGCTTTCCGGTAAAACCCCAGCGGATTCTTCATGATGTCCGGGAGGTGCTTGGAGCTGAGGATATCCTGATCAGCGATGTGGGCGCACACAAGATCTGGATCGCGCGGATGTTCCGCGCCTCGGTTCCGAATACGGTGGTTATCTCCAACGGTTTTGCGGCGATGGGGATCGCGCTGCCCGGCGCAATCGCGGCCAAGCTGGTGAATCCCGACCGGAAAGTCCTGGCGATCTGCGGCGACGGCGGATTCCTCATGGCCTGCGCGGAGCTCGAGACGGCCCGACGTCTCGGTCTCGCTTTCGTCGTTCTGGTCTTCAACGACAACGGCTACGGTCTGATCAAATGGAAACAGCAGAAAAAGTTCGGCCGGGAGTTCGCCACGACACTTGGGAATCCGGACTTCAAACAACTGGCCGAGTCCTACGGGGCGAAGGGATACCGGATCGGCGCGGCCAAGGAACTGATTCCCACACTGCGCGAGGCCTTTGCCCAGACGGTCCCGGCCGTGATCGAGGTGCCGGTCGATTATCGTGAAAATTTTCGCTTCATGGAACAGATGGACAGGTTCGTATGTCCGTTGTGATTTAAGGAGTGCCTTATGATCAAGGAATACCCCATCTTTCTTGCCGGAAGCTGGAAGCCTTGCACAAAAGCGGTCGAGATCACGAACCCCTATAACGAAGAAGGGATCGGGATCGTTCATCAGGCCGGGGAGGAGGAAGTCGAGAATGCGATCCGCGCGGCCCAGAAAGCATTTCCGGAGCTGCGGCGGATGCCGCTTTATCGTCGGGCCGAGGCGCTCCAGAAGATCGCGGACGGTGTCAAGGAACGCCGCGAAGAATTGGCCCGGATGATCTGCCTTGAAGCCGGAAAGCCGATCACGGATGCACGGACCGAGGTCGGCCGCGCGGTTTTAAATTTTCAGGCCGCCGTCGAAGAAACCAAACGCCTCGGCGGCGAGGTGATTCCGCTGGATCTTGCGCCGGGTTCCGAATCGCGTTTCGGAATCGTCCGCCGCTTCCCGATCGGGCCGATTCTTGGGATCGCCCCGTTTAATTTTCCGCTGAACCTCGTCGGCCACAAGATCGCCCCGGCGATCGCCTCGGGCAATCCCATTATTTTAAAGCCGGCGCCTAAAACCCCGATCACGGCCTTGATGCTGGGCGAGATCATTTCGCAAGCGGGACTTCCGGCCGGGTCGGTGAGCATTCTTCCATGCGGAAACGATCTCGCCGAGAAGATGGCAATGGACGAGCGGTTCAAGCTGCTCTCGTTCACCGGCTCGGCCAGGGTGGGATGGTACTTGAAGAGCAAGGCCGGGAAGAAGAAGGTCCTGCTCGAGCTGGGCGGCAATGCCGGCGTGATCATCCATCAAGATGCCGATCTGGACCTTGCGGCACGACGCTGCGCGGCCGGGGGGTTTTCATACGCGGGACAGTCCTGCATCTCGGTCCAGAGGATTTTCGTGCAGGAGAAGGCGGTCAAACCGTTTCTGGATCGCCTTCTCAGTCATGTCAAGGGGCTTAAGACCGGTGACCCGATGGAAGACAGCACGAATGTCGGACCGATGATTGATCTGGGCGCGGCCGAGCGGACCCAACAGTGGGTCGAGGAAGCCGTCAAACAGGGGGCAAAGATATTAACGGGTGGAAAGCGGAAGGGCCGGCTCTTCGAGCCGACCGTGCTGACCGATGTGACCCCGTTTATGAAAGTCTGCCGCGAGGAGGTCTTCGCGCCGCTCGTGGTCGTGATCCCATATCGTGAGTTTGACGAGGCCTTATCGGCGATGAACGACTCGGTTTACGGACTTCAGGCCGGTGTCTTCACGAACGATCTCAAAAAAGTTTTCCATGCGTATGAAGAACTCGAAGTCGGCGGCTTGATGGTGAACGAGGTTCCGACCTACCGTATCGATCCCATGCCGTACGGCGGCGTGAAGGACTCCGGCCTCGGCCGCGAAGGCGTGCGGTATGCGATCGAAGAGATGACTGAACTGAAACTGCTGGGGTTGAATCTGCAGTGACACCAGTCCGTGAAAGCGCAATCGCTTGACTTGATCGGTCTTTTCACATAATCTTAAATAAAAATGGAGATGATGAATGAAGACCAAAAAGAAATCTCCGGAAATCATCGTTAGAAACGGCAAACCGGCCGCGGTTATTCTGGAGATCGATAAGTATCAGGAAATGATGGTCAATAATTAAATAAGGTGTCCCCCAAACCTATGCAAGGGTCAAAGCAATCCCAGGCGTTTGAGGGCTTCGAGGTAGACTTCTTGATCCCGGCGGAAACCGATGGTGAGAACGTAGACGACCACTTCCTGCCGCTCGATCCGGTACACGATCCGATATTCACCCACTTTCAGTTTCCAGTAACCTTGCAATGAACCGGCTAGGGGACGACCGTATTGATCCGGTCGTGTGCCGAGCTTTTTCTCAATGGTTCGGATCAGACGTTGTTGTTGGGACCGGTCGATCCGCTTGAAGTCTTCACGCCAGATCAAGGGGTGATAGCGGAGGGAGTAGGTCATTTAAGGCCGACGCGCCTCTTCATTTGCTCGTGGCTCAGATAGGATTCTTTCTTTGCGCCCTTCCGCCTTTCTTCGGCCATTTGACCGAGCACGGTATCCTCAATCAGTTCAATCAAGGTTTCCATTTTCTTGAACTCATCGTAGTCGATCAAAATGCCGACCGGTTTATTACGCCGGGTCAGTATGACTTTATGGGTTTGCAGATATTTGAGCAGCTTCGGCGCAGCCGTTCGGAGTTCGGACAGCCCAATCAGAGCGGTATGTTCATCCACGGCCAACATAGAACCTCCTTTTTAATTGTACAATCTAATTATACAATTTAATTGCCTGTTTGGCAAGGTCTTTTGAAGCTCGGAGGGGAGTAGCGTCTATGTTGACGAGAACTTTTGTTTTCGTGTTCACCCGTCCGTTCAGTGTTGTCCGGTTCGACGCTGACGATTCTGTGGTCTTGATCCGCCGCCGGGTCTTCCGCCGGGGCCTCTCGATGACTGATTCGGTCTTCCGTGCTGGGGCGGGCCGTGACGCCGGTATTCGTGCCTCGGCGGTTCGGGGAGGGGCGTGATGAAGTCCTTGTCCTCGGCCCAGATCACCGGGATTTTATTTCCGATCAGCGCTTCGACCTCTTCCAATGAAAACGCAAACTCCTCACAGACCAGACTGATCGCATGGCCGGTCGCGCCGGCGCGTGCCGTCCGGCCGATCCGGTGGACATAGTCCTTGGGGTCCTGCGGAAGATCGTAATTGATGACATGGCTCACGGCCTCGATATGCAGACCGCGCGAGGCGACGTCCGTCGCAACCAGGATCGGCAGGGTCTTGTCGCGGAACTGTTCGATCACCTTGAGACGGGTTTTCTGGGGAAGATCGCCCGTGATGGCGCGTGCATGAAAGTTGTGCTGCTTCATCCGTGCCTCGAGCCGTTCCCCCTCCCGTTTGGTATTGACGAAGATCAGCAGCCGTTCCCACGGCTCGGATTTCAGAATCCCCAACAACAATGAAAATTTCTGGTCCTGCCCGACATGATACAACCGCTGCTCGACCAGATCGACCGTGACCTGTTCCGGAGAGATCTCGATCTTGACCGGATTGTTCATGTGCTCGTAGGCGAGTTCCATGACGCGGTGCGACAGCGTGGCCGAGAAAAGCATCGACTGGCGGGCGTTGTACGGCGGCATCTTCCGCAGCATATAGCGAAGATCCCGTATGAATCCCATGTCGAACATGCGGTCGGCCTCGTCGATCACCAGAATCTGAAGCCTCCGAAAATCGTAGACCTTCTGTTTTAAGTAATCAATCAACCGCCCCGGCGTGCCGACCAGAATGTCCGGTTCCTGGCCGAGGGCCGTGCGCTGTTCCTCGTAGTCAATGCCGCCGTAAACCGCCAGCATGCGGAAGGGCAGTTCGGAGCCGAGTGACTGCGCGTCTTTTAAAATCTGGACGACCAGTTCGCGCGTGGGCGCGATCACGAGCGCCCGAGGAGAAGCGATCCGGTTTTTCGGAGGCGGGGGAAGGGTCAGAAGACGAGAGAAGATCGCGATCAGGAAGGCCGCGGTTTTACCCGTGCCGGTCTGGGCCTGTCCGGCGACGTCTTTGCCTGCAAGCGAGATCGGAAGCGTACGTTCCTGGATCTCGGTGCATTGGGTGAAGCCCACACGCCGAACCCCATCGAGAACAGGAGCCGGAATGGGCAGATTCTCAAAATTCATTGTCACGGGCTCTATCTTATCGCTTTGGTATTGGAAATGCAAACGGGCTGCTTATGAATCAGGGCCCACCGGGCCTGTCGGATAATACCGCGGAGGATGCGCAGCTCGCGCCCGTCGAGGTCGGCCCGGCTGAAAATCCGGCGAAGATCGGCTTGGATGTGCGTTCCCTGCGTCCCTTTGACGAAACCGATCAGCATGAGGAGGTCCTTCAGCTCCTGATAAAACCGTTCGCGCTGATCGGTGTTGATCGTCCTGCGCCGGACGGCCGATACGGGTTTCGGATTTGAGACGGTCGCTCTCATCAGTTCGTATGCGACGACCATCACGGCCTGGGCCAGGTTCAAAGATGTATGTGTCTTCCCGGTCGGGATCGTGACGAGCGACTGACACAAGGCGATCTCGTCATTCGCCAGTCCGGATGATTCCGGGCCGAACAGAATGGCGACCCGCTGTTTTTTGGCCCGTGCAAGAATGTCCTCGGCCGCCGTCATCAACGGGCTCGGCTTGCCGTAGCCCTTGTGCGTCCGGGCGGTCGTGCCGATCACGTACCGGCTTCGGGCCAGGGCCTGGGGAAGCGTCTTGAAGACCTTCGCGGTTTCAAGAACGTCATGAGCGCCGTAGGCCATCGTGTATGAATCGGAGCTCAAAGGGTCCACCGGTTGGACCAAAACCAGCTTTGATAAGCCCATGTTTTTGATCGCGCGCGCCGCGCCGCCGATATTGCCGGGCCGAGTCGGACGGACGAGGACGATCTGAATATTCTTGAGCGGGTCGGTCATGCGGGCATCTTATCAAAGTTGCCGCCGGATTTCAAATGGTGATAGAATGCCGCGTTGTTATGCGAAAAATAGTAAAAACATTTTTGAAGGCCGCCGCTCTGGGATTCGCGCTGAGCTTCATCGGCATCGTCGTCTGGACCGGCTGGGTTATTTACACGCTCCCCGACGCCGGGCTGATCGCGACCTATCGGCCCGAAGAGGCGACCGAGGTCCTGGACCGGAACGGGATCGTGTTGACCCACCTGATGGAAGATGAGTTCCGGATCTGGGCGCCGTTGTCCGAAATCTCGCAGAACCTCCAGATGGCCGTGATCGCGGCCGAGGACGACACCTTTTTTCGGCACGAGGGAATTAATTACAAGGCGGCCTGGGAAGCGTTCAAAGAGGACCTCAAGAAAAAAAGATATGCGCGGGGCGGGAGCACGATCACTCAGCAGTTGGTGAAAAACGTTTTCCTGACGAGGGAAAAGACGATCACCCGGAAGCTCAAGGAATTTGTTCTCGCGCGCCACGTTGAGGATATCCTGTCGAAGCGGCGTATACTTGAACTGTATTTAAACGAGGTGGAATGGGGGCCGGGGGTGTACGGCGCGGAAGCGGCCTCGCGGTACTATTTTGACAAGCATGCGACGGAGCTGACGGTTGCGGAAGGCGCGATGCTGGCCTCCATGCTGGTCAATCCGAAACGGTTCGATCCGGAGACCCGTCTGACACGGTTGAAACACCGTCAACAGCGTATTCTCAATCTGATGCGCACGGGGCGGCTTCTCACCCAGGAAGGGTACGAACAGTCGCTCGCGACGCCCGTCGTCTTCCGACACGAGAAGATCGCACCGCAATTTCCGATCGCGGCCGAGTCCTGTCACCTCCGGTTCCTTCAATCCGCTTGGATGGCGGTCGGCGGCGGGGCGCGGCTGTATCAGGCCGGGCATAAAATCCGGACGACGCTGGACGCCGGACTCCAGGAGTATCTTCAAGTGCAACTGTCCCAGTTGTCGGATCGAGCCCCGCATTCCGATTCCCCTCCCGGGCTCTTGCTTGTGGAAGAGGGCGGAAAGACACTGGCGATGGCCTGTGTCTGGGGACTGGAGGAAGGGGTTAAGGCGGTTGAACTCCTCAAGGGGCTTGAGCCCGACTCGCCGCGGCAGTACCGGGTCGTGGAACCCGGCCGGTTCGCCTGGCGCAGTTTGGTGATCCGGTCGTGAGCCTAAGCTTTTATCAACTCTGCCACGGTCTCAAGATGATACGTCTGCGGGAAAAGATCGATCGGCTGGATGCGGCCGGGGTGGAAGCCGCTATCCGTTAAGATTTTCAGGTCGCGCGCGAGCGTGGCCGGGTCGCAGGAGACGTAGACGATTCTCGACGGATTGAGCCGGATCAGCGATTCCAGCGTTCTACGATCCACCCCTTCACGCGGCGGGTCCAGCACGACGCAGTCAAACATCTTCTTCTCGTTCACCAGATCCCTTACGGCCCGGTCGACCGGCTTGGCCGTGAAGCGGCAGTTCGTCAATCCCTGTTGCAAGGCGTTATAATTGGCATCCCCGACCGCAACCTCGTTCTCATCAAACCCGGTCAATGCCGACGCCTCACGGGCCAGGAAAATCCCAAAGGTCCCGATTCCGCAATAAAGTTCCAATACCGATTCAAGGCCGGTCGGCTGAGCCAGCATCCTCACCGTGTCGATCAATAACTCGATCAACTCCGAATGGACCTGCGCAAACGACCGGTCGCTGATCCGAAACGGGATGCTTCTAAACCGATCGATCAGATGATCGCGTCCCCGGACGCGGCGCCGGCCGTTGGAGCTGGTGTAGACCTGGCCGACCGTTTCCGGCATCGCGTCCGCGAATTTTTTAAGGAACGGTTCGACCCGCTCCGGCGGTTTATCCCCGGCGAAGAATCGGACGAGAAGCTCTCCGGTCGCACGCGCAAGGTGGAGATGAATATCGGTCAAGCCGGGGGGGCGCTCGGCCGGATCTAAAAAGATGGAACGAAGCACGGCCAGGGCCCGGTTGAATATCGGATGGGCGGTCAGGCAGGTCTCGATCGGGACGATCCGATGGGTCTTCTCTTCGTGGAAGCCGAGGATGGACCGGTTGTTTGTAGAATCCGTCTTGAGCTGGATACGCGTTCGGTATTCAAACGCGCGGGGCGAGGGAATCGGCGGAAGAAGGTTCGGTTTGTCCAGTTTTCCGATTCGGCGGAGATTCTCGCGAAGGATCTCGACTTTGGCCCGGAGCTGGGCCGGATAAGCGAGCATTTGCCACTGGCATCCGCCGCATTGTTCGAACACCGGGCAGGGCGGCGCGCCGCGGTCGGGCGAGGGTTTTTTGACCGACTCCAATGCCGCCTCGGCGTAGCTTTTTTTGACCGTTGTAATTCTCGCGCGGACTTCTTCGCCGGGACAGACGCCGGGCACAAACACCACCCGCCCTTCCCATCGGCCCAGTCCGGAACCGCCGTCCACCAATTTTTCGATGGGGATCGAGATGATCTGACCGACTGCGAGGGGGGATGTCATTGCAACGGAGGTCAGTCCCGGCTGCTTTCCTGGATGCCCAGGAGCTTGATTTTTCGGTGCAGATGGGTCCGCTCGATCTTGAGGTCGTCGGCCGTCTTGGAAATGTTCCAATCGTTTTCTCTCAACCGGCTTAGAATGAATCGCCGTTCGAACTCGGCGCGGGCCTCCCGCAGCGGACGGTGGCCGGGATCGTCGGCACGGTTCGCCGCTTCGACCGGGAGCGGGTCGGCCAGTGAATTGGCGACGTCGTCCTCCGTGATCCGCGCATCGGGCGACATGATTACCAACCGTTCCACCAGGTTCTTCAACTCGCGGACGTTTCCGGGCCAGTCGTACCGCATGAGAGGCCGGATCGCTTCTTCCGACATCGACTTGAGTTTTAATCCCTGCTCGGCGGACATCACCTGGAGGAAGTGGCGGACGAGAAGAGGGATGTCCTCCTTCTGCTCGCGAAGCGGCGGCACGTGCAGCGGGATGACGTTCAGCCGGTAAAAGAGGTCCTCTCGAAACGCCCCCTTTTTAATTTCGTCCTGAAGATTCTTGTTCGAGGCCGCGATCACGCGGACATCCACTTCGATCGTCCGGGTTCCTCCCACGCGGTTGAATCGCAATTCTTGAAGGACGCGCAGCACCTTGGCCTGCGTTGAAAGACTCATATCCCCGATTTCGTCCAGAAACAGTGTTGCGCCGTTCGCCAGCTCGAAGCGTCCCTGTTTCATCGCGGTCGCCCCGGTAAAGGCGCCTTTCTCGTGGCCGAACAGCTCGCTTTCGATCAGCGGATCGGGAATGGCGGCGCAGTTGATCTCGACAAACGGCCGGGCGGAGCGGCTGCTGTGGAAATGGATCGCGCGGGCCACCAGCTCCTTTCCGGTTCCGTTTTCGCCCGAGATCAGGACGCGGCTGTTTGAGGCACCGGCCGTTTTGATCATTTCTCTCAATCGCCGGATGGAAGGGCTCTCGCCCACCATCACGAAGCGCCGCTCGATTGTTTGTTTGAGGTTTAGATTTTCGGCCTCCAGCTGCTGTTGGTAGAGGGCATGATGGACCAGCCGGGTGACCTTGTCCAGCGAAAGGGGTTTTTCGATGTAATCGTACGCCCCCAGTTTAGTGGCCCGTACCGCCGTCTCGATCGAGCCGTGGCCGGACATCATCACGACCGGCAGATCCGGATGGTCTTTCTTGATCCGGGTCAGCGTCTCGATCCCGTCCAGTCCCTGCATCCAGATGTCCAATAGGACCAGCGACGGCGGGTCCTCCTTGATCAGCTTTAATGCCTCCGTCCCGTTCGGGGCGGTTGTGACCTGATAGCCTTCGTCCTTCAAGACGCCCGACAGGCTGGTCAGGATGCTCATTTCATCATCGACAATCAGGATGTTCTTGGCCATGAATTCTGTCTCGTGGGTTGTTTCGTTTACCCCGCCGCCGGTTCCCCGATGGGAAGTTCGATGACGACGACGGTTCCTTTGGGTTCACGGGATGCGATCTGAATCAGCCCGTTGTGGTCCTTGATGATCCGGTGCACGATGGCCAGCCCCAGGCCGCTGCCGGTTTTCTTCCGCGAAAAATTAGGCAGAAACAGCTTGTCCATGTCCTCCGTTTGAATCCCGGCGCCTTCGTCCCCGATTGTCACCGCGGCTTTCCGATGGGGATGGTCGAACCGGGTCGTGATCCAGATCCGCCCGCGGCCGGACATTGCTTCCACCGCGTTCTCAAACAGATTCACAAGAACGCGCTTAAACTGCTCCCGGTCGATATTCAAAGGGGGCAGGGCGGGGTCGTACGAGACGACGAATTCCAGATCCCGGTGCGCGGAACGGTACAGCAGGATCACCTCTTGGAGAATCGCGTGGAGATCGTTCGGCGACGGCATCGGGGCCGGCAGCCGCGCGAAGTTTGAAAATTCGTCCACCAGATGTTTTAAGCCGGCCACTTCGTTGATGATGGTGGCGGTCGATTCGTCCACGATGTTCTTGAAATCGGGGGCCTGCTCGAAGTACTTTTTTCTCAGCCGCTGGGCCGAAAGCTGAATCGGTGTCAAAGGATTTTTAATCTCATGAGCGATCCGTTGGGCCACTTCCTGCCAGGCCGCGGCCTTCTGGGCCTTGATTAATTCGGTCAGGTCCTCCACCACGATCACCCGTCCGACGTTCAAACCCGGATCGTCTTGCATGCGCGCCAGGCTCACGCCGAGCGTGAGCGGTTTTCCGGATAGGGAGAGGTGCAATTCCCGTTCGATGCCGTCCATCTGCCGGTTTTCCATTTCGTCCAGAAGTTGAAGTAGCGGCGTCAGATTCAGTGCCTGAAAGGCGTCCCCCGCCCGTTTCCCGATGATCTCCCGTCCGTCGGTTTGAAATATTTTCTCGGCCGAGTGGTTGATCGTCGTGATCCGACCCTCCCGATCGAGCGAGATCACGCCCGTGGCGATGTTCTCCAGAACGGTTTCGATGTAGGCCCGGCGCTGATCCATCTCGAGGTTGGAGTGGCGCAAGGATTGATTGGCCTCCTCCAGTTGGGTCTTGCTGATCCGGAGATCCTCCGTCATTTTATTGAAGGAATGGACGACGAGGCCCAACTCGTCCTGTGCGTGGACGTTGATCTTGAAATCCAGATTCCCCTGCGCGATGGCTTCGGTTCCTTCGGCCAGTTTCTGCAAGGGGACGGTGATGCTTTTGGCGAGATAGAATCCGAACCAGGTCGCCGAGAACAGAATGACGAAGGTGATTACCACGAACGACAGGAGGTAACTTTCCTTGATCGGGTTCTTGAAGGCCTTGAGCTGTTTGTAGTCCTCAAACGATTTCGTGATCTCATCCATCTTGGAGGCCAGTCCTTCCGGGATCAGGATATCCACCGCCAGGACGCCGATGACGGCGTTGGGTTCCGGCGCCTCGGAGGAAGCACGGACGGGGACCATCGCCCGGATCAGACTGCCGAGATGGGTGGTCGGTTTTTCCATCGTCTCCTGTCCCCCCCACGCTTTTTTTAACGTGTCCGGGGAGGGCGGGAGGAAAGCCCTCTCCGGAACGGCGGGGTCGAGCACGCGGAGCGGCCGGTCGCCCGGCTGGGCGGGATAAAACTCAAGGCCCTGGAGCCGGTACTCCGACCGTTTGGTCTTGAAGTGTTCCAGCAGTTCGGCCCGTTTTTCTTGAGACAGAAGCGATTCCTCTTCGAGCTGGCGGCCGATGATCCGGGAGTAATACCGTGCCGTCTCCTCCTGTTGTTGATAGTAGAACTGCGCGGTCTGGAGCGCGCTGTCCAGCGGCCGCTCGACCTGAATCGAGAACCAGTTCTCGATGCTGCTGGTCAAAAGCCCGCTGGCGACGATGAGAAGCAGGATGGTCGGGATCGAGGCGAAACCGACGAACGCCGCGATCAGCTTGCCCCTGAAGCCGGCCCCGAACGTCTTCCGTCGGCGCTCGAAATAATGCTTGATCAAGTTCCGGGACAACAACAGCCCCAGCAGGACCAGCAGGATCAGGTTCAGTTCGAGCAGTGTCAAAACCAGGATGTTGCCCGGGAAAAATGAGGGGGTTTCGATTTCACGGAAGTAGAGGATGGTCAGAGTCACGGTCAGGCTCAGAAAACCAAGCGTGATCCAGACCGGCCGCGCGTGGCTGCGCTTCCTCTGTTCGTCTATGGAAGTTTGGGAAGCCGGGGAAGCTTGGAATTCGGGTGCCACGAAATCTTTCCTCTATGATATCTACCGATCGATCGGTTCTCGATCTTAAGGCCGCTACGGCGATTTCTCCAGCGCGTAGAAGGGCGCCGAGTCCGCCCAGGGCGTGTCCAGTTCCAGCGCAGGGATGAAGAAAAAGATGTATTCGAGATAGAAAGGGACGTTGGTCGCGCGCATCTCGGCCTTGATGCTGACGTAATAGGTATGCCGGGCCTTCATGCGTTTCGTCGCAACTACTCTAACACGATCGATCCGGGAGATCAAATCGGCCATCTCCTCGAAGGATTCGACGATTTTCTGGCCGGTCTGACCGTCCATCCGGGTCGTGATCGAGTACTGTCTCTTTAAGACGTCGTATTTAATGGTGTGCTTGATCGTCTTGGATACGATCTCTTCATCGAACCATCCGGGTTGGCGCTTTTTCAGAAGGATGTAATAATAAAGATCTTTCGGGATTCCGTTGTTGAGATCCTCCCGGATAGGCGTAGGATGCCAGCGAGTCAGTTCGGCCGAGACGGACCATTCGCTGTTGGTGAGCGCGGCGGCGGTCAGCCGGGCGATGCGCTCCTCCCCGGCATGGGCGAAGGACGCATGGCCCAGACAAACGATCCAGACCCCGAGCGATAAAAGAAGGACGAGTCCGTTGAATCGCAAACGGAACGTTCGCAGGTACCGAGTGCTCATTGGCTTGCCTCTTTCATGGTCGTCTCCCAGTCCGACTGAAAGGTTTCGTAGGGGATCATGAACTGCTCCGCAAAGGCCGCGGCAAACTCTTTCCGGTTGCCGATGTCCTCCAAAAGCTGCCGCAGCCGGTACAGGCCGTATCGATCCACCAGGGCCTTGACGGCCGAATAACTTTCGGCATATGCGATCGAGGCCTGGGTCGAGGACATCCCGGTGAATCCGCCGTGGAGATGCGACAGCGGGACGAGGCTCTGTCCGAGTTTGATCTGCTGCAGCAGATTTGTCTCGCGGTGGGACGGGGTTTCGCTGAAATAAACCGCCAGTCCTTCGTTGAGCCATTGAGGGACATCTTGTTTCCGGCTGATGGCGCGAACCACGGCGTGCGTATATTCATGAAATAAGGTCCTCCGAAGCGCCGTCGGATTTTTTTCGGCCCCTCCGATCGGAACCCGGATCTTGCCGTCATACAGACCGCCGGCCCAGCTCGCCGTCTCGGTCGCATCTTGAAACTGTTTGTTGGTGTAAAGGATCACCGTGATCGGCTGATCCGGATAATACGAGAAGGTCCGTCCGACCTCGCGGTAGGCTTCGTCCAGATCCTGAAGGACCCGCCGTGCGGCCTCCTGTTCTTCCCGCCCTTCGAACCGGACCGTGAAGGCGCGTGAGGCCTGCTGTTGGAAGGCGTTTTCAACCTTTTCCTCGCGCCGGACTTTGGCCAGATAGTGACGAAGCGTTGGGTCGGAGGGATCCAGCTCGAGCGCTTTCTCATAGTAGCCGGCGGCCATCTCCATCTCGTTCCGTTGATAGTGAATATCTCCGATGATTTTATACGCATCCGGTTTCTTTGGGTCCAGATCAATCGCCTGCTTCAGCGGTTCGACCGCCCGATCGGACTCGTTCAGATGGTAATAAACCAACCCCTGGCCCAGGAAGAAACTGGACTCATCCGGTTTGAGCTGAACGGCCGACTGGAAATTCAGCAGGGCGTCCTGATATTGCCGGCCATCTAATTGTTCCCAGGCCAGACTTCCCTTGGCCGTTGCGAGGTTGCTCCGGATGGCGCTGTTCCGGCCGTCCCGCTCGTACGCCTTTTGAAAAAGCCCCACCGCCTCGGAATATTCCCCCCGGCTGTAATGGGCCAAGGCTTCGTTGTTGAGCTGGACCACCATCAGATCGTGGTCCGAAACAGACGCCGGAGGCGGCGTTTCCGGTTTCGTCAGCAGGCGGATCGGCGGTTCGGTCCCCGGTTGATCCGGTGACGAATGCAGGGCGGAGGAATCGGTTCGACGTTCGGTTTCCGGACCGGCCGCCGGCTGAAGGGAGAACAGCGCTTGGACGATCAGGGCCACAAAAACGGCCGTGACAAGGCCAAGCGCCGTGATCAATAGGGGGCCGATCTTTTTCGAAGAGGTTTCGTTCAAGGTCATCTCGTCAAAATGCCAGTCCCAATGTAAAGTGCAGCTCGGCCCTGCTCTCCTCCACTGCCACCGCGCAGCCCGGGCAGAGATTCTCTTCGCGATTGAGTTTGTAGCCGTAGTCCAACCGGAGCGGAGCGCCGAAGAGGTTCCACCAGATCCCGGCGCCGATGGTGGATTTGAGAAGAGTAACGTCCACGCGATCCCGGAAAACATTTCCCCGGTCGTTAAAGAACGTCAGTCCCAGCCCCCCCGGCAGGAAGAGGCGGAACTCCCCGTTGAACAGGAGCATGGCATTGCCCCCGATGGCCTCCCCGGTCTCGGCGCTGATCGTTTCTCCGATGATGCCGAGCTGATCCTGTTCATAGCCCCGTACGGTGCTACGGCCGCCCAGGTAGAACCGTTCACTTGGCGGCAGGAGGCCGGTCGGCTCGGTTTCGCCCACCGCCACCAGCGTCTCCAATTTCGTCTGCCCGAAGCGATTCGCGACGCCGCCGCGCGCGGAGACGGCCAGCACCAGCCATCGGGTGATCGGGATGAACCAACTGCTCTGGGCGGTCGTCTTGACGAATTGGACCTCGGACCCGAGGACGAGGGCCGCGTCGCGAAACGTGAGCCCGTTGATAAAACCGGACGTGGGATTGAAGGGATCATTGCGTGTGTCCCAGACGACGCCTGGGTTCAGGCTGGCGATGTTGGCCCGCTTGTCCTCGGACGACACGACTTCCCGTGGTGCGTTTAAGATGTTGTGTTCGAACTGATACTGGAGGCTGGCCTTGACGGTGGGAGTTAGGTTCTTCTCCAGACCGGCCGTGCCGCCCATCGTGGTCAGCTCGTATATGGATCGCACCTGGGTTTGGTCGAACGCGACCAGGCGGCCGTCCACGGGGTAACCCAAGACCCAGGGCTCACGGTAGGTGGTGGAGTATTTGCGCTCGAGCTCGTTGCGCTCGGCCCGGAGACTCAGCGACCGGCCGGTCCCCCACAGATTTCGGTGCGTCCCTTGAATAAAGCCGCGCAGGTGTTCCACGTCGGCATACCCGATTCCGAGGTCCAGCGTCTTCGTAGGGCGTTCCTGAACCGTGAGCCGCATGTCCTTGACGGTCTCTTCGGATTCGCGGCTGATCGGGTTGATCGGTTCGAACCGGACGTTGCCGAGATAGCCGAGCTGCTGGATTTTCCGGCGGCTGATCTGGATGAGGGTTTCATCGTAAGAATCGCCCGGTTTGATCTGAAGCTCCCGGAGAACGACATGGTCCTTTGTAAAGGTGTTACCGTGCAGAAGAATCCGTCCGATTCTAACCTGTTCGCCTTCCGATATCCGGTACCGGATCGTCACCCGGCTGCGATCCGACGTAAAGTCCAGTTGCGGATCGGCCTCGGCGTAAATATGTCCCTGTTGGTGATAGAAAACCAGAATCTCCTCCTGATCTTTTCGGAGAGGAATTTCATCAAAGGGCTGGCCGGGACGGAGGCGGACCGTTTGCTGCAACCGGGTCGCAGTCAGGGCCCGATGGCCTTCGAACCGGACATCCGCGACAAGCGTGCGGGGACCCTCGGCGATGGCAAAAAGAAGATAGGCGAGTGTCTTCCTCTCGTTGTATACCACCCGGGGTTCGATCCGGACGTCTTGAAAGCCCTGCTCATGATAGTGTGCACGAAGGGTTTTGGCATCCGCGTCCACCCGATCGGGATTGATCCTACCGCAGAAGAGCGTGTTGCCGGGCCGTGTCTGGATCGTCTCCTGAAGCCGGTTCGGGGAGAAGAAGGTGCTTCCGACAAACAGCACGGTCCGCAGGCAGGCGAAATTCCCCGGCTGGAGGATGAAGACGGCCTGGAGCGCGTCCTCCTCCGGAAGATCCTGCCGGGTGTAGTCCACCTTAACGAAGGGATAGCCTTCGGAGCGATAAAAATCGGCCAGACGGTCGGCACCGGCGCGGAAGACCGCGTCATCGTAACTCCGCTCCTCCTTGAAAAGAAGCAGGGGTGCCAACCGGCCTTCCGTAAAAGGGGCGTTTCCCTCGAACCGCACCTTCAGCCGCGTTCCGGCCTCAATGGGAATCGTGAGCATCACTTCGTCCGTGGATTCCTCGTAGCGAATTTCCGGGGGTCCGACGACCGCTTTGAGATAGCCGTTATCGTGGTACAGTTTTTCCAGCCGGGTGATGTCTTCTTCCAGCATATCGGTCCGGTAGAATTCGCCGCCGGTTGACCGGATCAGCGACCAGAGACGGAGAGTTGAAAAGACCGTGGCTCCGGTGAATTTTGTCTCTCGAATCGTTGCGCGGCTGCCTTCATGGACCTTTACCGTGACCTTGATCTGGTTTGTTCCGGGGAGCTGGGACACATCGGTGTCCACCGTTGACCTGAGGTAGCCCTGCCGATGGAGAAAATGGACGAGTCGGGTGATCGATCTCTTCCACCGTTCCTCCGTGAATTCCTCGCCGATCTGGGGTCCCATCGCCTCCGTGAGGGTGCGGGCCCAGAACACCCGATTGCCCTTGATACGGAGATCGGCCAGAAACGTCTTCTCGATGAACTGATAGACGACCCCAACGCCCCCTTCAATCGGAGTGACATCCACCACGACGTTGGTGAAAAGGCCGGTGGCGTACAGTGAATCGAGGCTCTGCCGGATCGCCTTGCCGGAGTACGGGATGCCGGTACGGATTCCGGTCAGGCGGCTCAGCGCTTCAAGCGTCATGCCCACTCTCGAATTGACCTCCAGTGAAATGATCGGTTGTCCCTCAAACGATTGGGCGACGGCGACGGCCGGTCGTCCGGCCGAAAGCAACATCCAGAAGCCCCACGTCAAAAAGAGCAGGGCCAAAAAGAAAGGGGTGCGGTCCGGCCTCATCCGCGTCATCGGAACTCAAAATGAAATTTTAAATCCGCACCCGCCCGGCCGAGCTCGTCCCGCTGGCCGATGAGCGATATATTATTGCTCATCGCGTACTCCATCTGGATGAGCTGTTCCTGGGACGGGTCGAGGGTGGTGACGTACGTCACGTATAACTTGTCCTCCAGAAGCCGTTTCGAGACCGTGATTTGGGGACCGCTCCCGGCTTTGGTGGAGGAATAGTAAGGGTCCACTTGGATCCGGTCAATGCCCGTGATCGCCTCGACCTTATCCGTGATGATGTTCTCAATCTCGCCGGCAACGAGAGCCGACGCCTCGGCCATTCCGATCTCTTTCGAGGCCGTCTCGACTTCCTTGCAGGGCCTCCGGAAGGTCAGCAGGCAGAGGATTTCGTTTTCGTCTTTTAACGGCGGGTTGGAGGAGAGCGCAAGATCGAATTGGTCGATGGGGCCGACCAGATTTAGATCAATGTCATAACTCTTCACGCGCGTAGTGGCCTGCACGTCCACGATCGGCCGAATCTTCTCGGGATTGATGAAATCGAGCGTGCCGGAAAGTACTTTGAAATCATTCCGGCGGAACGAGAACGATCCGGTCTTGGCCTCCACCCGTCCGATCAGCACCGGCCGGTTGAGAGTGCCTTTGAGAAGCAGATCAATTTCCATCGGCAGTTTTGCCAGATTGTTGTTGATCCAGATGTTGTCTTTTCCCCGGATCTGGATGTTCAGCGCGGTGTCTTTCAACCAGGGCGGCGGCCGGGATTCCTTTTTGTCCTGTTTTAAAAATTCCAAGACCACGGTTTGCCAGTCCAACTGTCGTTCGTAACTCGCGCGATGGATTTGGACTTCCCCCGTCAGGGAGTGGGTTTTTGTGTCGCCCTGAAAGATCAGTGCCGCATCGAACTGGGCCGTCAAGCCGGGAGCGGGATTGATCCGGCCGCCGGCAATCTCCAGATTCAGTCCGAAATGCGTCGGAACGAACCGAACCAGATCGATCCGTCCGTTGGACTGAAGCCGTCCGCCGCCGAACTCGGCATCCAGGGATTCCAAAAGGACCTGCCGTTCGTTGAACGAAAAACCGACCGAGGTGATCTTGAAAGTCTGGCCCAGCGAGGCGCTCTTCACCAGCCCGTCGTGGATAATCAGCCCGCCGCGGATTTCAGGATCCTCCCATCGGTCCGTCACCCGGAGCGCGAGATAGGCCCGGCCTTTTCCATACGTGATCTCTTTCGTGAAAATCCGGAAGAGGTCCAGGTCGGCTTCGCCGCTGATGAAGAAGTTGTAGTTCTTCAAAATCGTCAGGTCGCCGGAGGCCGTTAAAGTCGTCCCCGGTCCCTTGAACCGCAGCGATTGGATCGAGACGTTTCCCTGTCGGAGTTGGAGTCGGATGTCCCCGTCGTTCGTGACGACATAGTCCGGGAAGTCGATCTTGAGCGCGGTCAGGTGGATCGTCGCGTCCGACGCATACAACGGTCCCAGCCCCGTTCCGCCCGCAGAGCCGACGGCCGGGTCAAGTCGTCCGCGGGCCGTCAGTGTCCCGCTCGTCGTAAACCGGGTAACGGCCGTTAGACTAGGCCCGGCCGAGCCGAACCACGGTTTGAGATCAACCTCATTGAGGGTCAGGTCGACGCGGTAGGGATGTCCGGGCGCCCAGTCGATTTTTCCAATGCCCGATACGCCCCGCGCCAGTTGGAGGTCGGCCATGATCTGATGGTTCTCGACCTTCACCGAAAGAGTTCCGGGTCCCAGCGATTGATCCTGATAGACGACATCCAGAAATGAAAGCCGGGCCTCGAATCGGGGATCGCGAAACGGCCCGCGGCCGTTGATCCGGCCGGTCAGCGGTCCCTGCAAAACGGAGAGATGTTTCTTCACCCACTCGAAATCCTCCAGACGGGCCTCGGCTGTTTCAGCCGAAAACTCAAACTCGCGTTTGAACCGGATCCAGCCGTTTCCGGACAGGACCGTCCCGCCTTTCTTCGCATGGGCCTCTTTGAAAACGATCCGGTCCTGTGTCACGACGAGCGCGACCGTTCCCTCGTCCACCGACTGGCCGTAAATGGAACCCGGTCCGGCCTGCAGTCGGGTGACGAGGCGGAACCGTTTCGGGACGCCTTTGGCCGTCAGCTCACCCGTTGCCGGCACCGTGATCGGCACTTCCTTCGTGAAAATCGCGATGACGTCGCGGGGGGAGCCGCGGTGAATCTTGGCGGTGATGTCGAAGGAAGGAATCGTTCGGCCGTCCCCCGATGATTCAAACGCAACCGATCCCCTGATTTCGTAGCGGGCCTTCTTCTCTTGGAAAACGGCCTGTTTAAACCGGATCGTCCGGTTTTGGTAGACCAGGTCCGATTCGGCCGTTTCAAACGGCCGGTCACGCAATCGAAGATCCTGCGCCCGGGCGGTTCCCTTAAAGACGGGTTCTTCCCACGTACCGGTCAGTTTTCCGGCCAGCTTGAGTTTCCCCTTGATCCAACGGAGAGGGGCGAGGGCCGCAATCTCGGCTATCTGGCCGCTTTCCAGCGCCACGTCCAGAGCGATGGGGCCGTCCGATCGGATCCGTCCCTCGACCGTCAGCGATGACCGGGCCGTGCGTGCGGTCGTCTTCTTTAGATGAAGGGTTCCGCGATCCATCTCAAACTGAGTCGAGGCTTCATCGAGTTGGGCCAGGAGCCGGATCGCTCCGCTTTCCGAATCGGTAGTCGGATTTTCCAATGACGAACTCGAAGGGGCGCCCTCCTTTTTGACCAGATGAAGCCGGCCGGATCCGGAGAGATCGGCCGGGTCAAAATGCATTCCCACGATCCGGCCCTTGATCTCGATGGCGCCGTCTAATTGCTGCCGGGCGGCGTAAGACTCGACGCCTAGAATCGGGAGGAAGGCGGAGGGATCGAGTCCGGTGAATTGAAGGGACAGCCCGTACGGAATCGGCCCTTCGGATGCCAAAAGTTCGGCAAGGGAGAAATGGACGTTTCCGGAGATCTGTCCTCCCAGGACGGCCGCTGAGAATTCCGAGAAGGAGACGGCGCGGTCATGATATAAGAAGACGGTGTTCATACGGCCGACCGGTTTTGAGGAGACGGTCCAGTCGGTAACGGACAGGGTCCCACGCACGGTCGGAGCGGACCAGTTTCCCACAACCTTGCCCGTAAATCGGGTCGCGCCGGACATCGGAAAGCGGGCGGGCAGAACCGCGTTGAAGTCGCCCAAGGGGAATGAGGCGTCAATCGAAAGCGCGAGCTGGGGCCGGGACGGATTTTGAATGGCGCCGTTGATCGTATACCGGGAAGCCGGATCGCTCGCGTTTTTGGCGGACAGTGCCGCTTGGAAATTTTCCATGAGCAGATCGGGGGTGACGGTCCCTTCCAGGTCGACCAGCGTCAGGAAAGCCTCGCCGGAAGGCCGTTGCATCGCGAGACGGCCGTTACGGATTTCGATTTGGCGAATCACCAGATTTAGCTTTTCGGCCTGTCCTGCGGATGAGTCGGACGACTCCTTCCCGCGGTTCATCCGGAAGGGCAGGAGAGGACCATCCCCCCCGCGCAGCGTGATTTGCGGCCCGGTCAGGCGGATTTTTTTAACGAAGGTTACCTGCGTCAGGAGGGACCACGGAGAGACCGAGATCCGAACCCGCTCGATCGTGATCGGGGTGCGGCCCGTATCGGGAGCGGACACGGCCACACCGTCCAACACCACGGCGATGGGAACCAGGCTCAGCGTGACTCGATTCAGTGTGACCCGGGCTCCGCTCAGCGCGTGTATCTTCGAAGCGGCAAACCGCGTCAATCGCTCCGAGAAGAGGCCGCCGCGCAGCAGAAGATGAACCGACAAGACCAGCAGGATCATGACCAGAAGAAAGGCGAGAGACTTTTTATACAATCGCATCTCCTTGACGAACGTAAAAATCACAAATTCCGACGAGAATACCGTAACATAAAGCCCTTTTCTTTGCAAACGATGTCTCTGTTTTACCCGGCAATAAGGGAAGGGGTGGGTGCCTGTCGATGGTCCCTGTTGGACTCGACGCGGTAAAATTTTATCGGGGCAGGGCCTCTAACGCCTGGCGGGCAGGAAGATAGTCGGGCTTGATCCTTAAGGCCTGTTCAAACTCGCTCCGGGCTGCCTGCAGCATGCCCTTG
>CAKKOZ010000069.1 GCA_919901335.1 Nitrospiria bacterium
GGCGTTCCTTTCGTGGTTACGCCGTGATCCGCCAAAAAGTCGGCGATACTGCCGAATGGTCGGTACCCCATTCTTTAGACACTCTTTCTCGTTTCGGCCGGTAAAGATTCGTGAGGTTTAGGTGACCGCTCCGGCGGTCGTTTGCTGTTCATGCCGTCTCCGGAACGCCACGGGAGACATCTTCAGCGCGAGGTGAATCCGATCGCCGTTGTAGTACCGCATCTGGCGGTGAATGGCTTCGACCAGCTCACCGAGATCATGGAAGCGGGTACTGCTGCCGAGCTCGAGCTTGAATTGGTTGTAGAAGGACTCCTGGAAGCCATTCTCCCATGGGGAGGACTTCCTGCTCTGTGATGCCCGCACGCCGAGGTTGGTGAGGAGGAGCTCATACTCGCCGCTCACGTACTCGCTGCCTTGATCGGAATGGAAGATGATCGGTACCTTGCCCGTCCGCTCCGTGGCATCGAGGAATGCTCGAATGACGAGATCGGTCGTGTGGCGCATGCCGATGTGCCAGCCGACGATCTCCCTCGTGAAGACGTCGAGGACGGTGGCGACGTAGAGGAAGTCGCCTCTCCATGGGATGTACGTGAAGTCTCCGGCCCACAGGACGTTTGCCTGAACGAGGCAGAGCGTCTTGGCGAGGTTCGGAACCACCGTGGACGGCTTTCCCACGTCGCCGGGTTTCCATGGCCTGCCCCGCATGATCTTCGGCCGAATCCCGAACTTCTTCATGATGCGATGGATCCGCTTCCGGTTGCAACCAAGGAAGAGCGCCATCCTGCGGTGACCGTATGCGGGGTGCTCGGATTGGAGGGAGAGGATGCGTTCCTTGAGCGCATGGTCTTCCTTGGGTTTCTTGGGGTGATAGTACAGGGACTGACGGCTGATGCCGAGATCCTTCGCGAGTGCGGTCTTATTGGCTGTGGCTGCCATACGCCGCCTCCCTGCCCTTATTTTTTTCCCCACGCTTCTTCTCGAGTGCGAATCCTCCAATGATCTCTCTGAGTTCTTGGTTCTCGCGACGGAGCTTGGCGATCTCCAGTGCATTGGTTCCGGCGTTGTCCGTCTGCCCCCGGAGCCATGCGTAGATGGTCTGCGTGCTCACGCCGCGGCTTGCGGAGACGGATGCGACACTTTCCCCGTTCTTGATGGCGAGGAGCGTCTGCTCCTTCATCGCGGCGTCATGGTGCTTGCCCATATGGGTTCAGGATGGGCGAAACGAGACGGGCTGTCTAATGGACGGGGGACACTCCA
>CAKKOZ010000070.1 GCA_919901335.1 Nitrospiria bacterium
CGATATAATACGCCTTCGTCCCGCGGATCGCCAGCCACTCTTTGATCGCTTCCGCGATGAACTCCGGTCCGTTGTCGCTCCTTAAATGTTCCGGAGCTCCGCGTTCGGCGAACGCTTTTTTCAAGACCTCGATCACCCGTCCTGACGGCATCCGCCGATCCACCTCGATCGCCGGGCTCTCGCGCGTGAATTCATCCACCACCGTCAAGATCCGGAGCTTCCGCCCGTCCACCGTCGCATCTTCCATAAAATCGTACGTCCAGACGTGATTGGGATAAAGGGCCTCCAGGGGCGTCCCCGTGCCCTTTCGGACGCGCTTCCGCGGACGCCTCCTCGGAAGCCCCAGCCCGGCCTCCTTCCAGACTCGCTCCACCCGCTTGCGATTCACTCGTTCTCCCTGGCGTTTGAGGAGCGCCCACGCTCGCCGGTATCCATACCTTTTGTGCTCCCGTGCGATCCGGCGAAGCTTTTCCAAGAGCTCTTCATCCTTGCGTCCGTGACTTCGATAGTAAAAGCTCGACCTCTCGATTTCTACCAAGGCACAACAGCGCGCGATCGGAATCCCGTGCTCGACGAAAAACTTCGCCCCTTCTCTCCGCTGCCGTGCCGTCACGAGTTTTTTCGGAACCACTCCTTCATCCCCTCCAGCTCCAGATCGCGGTTGGCCACGATCGTCTTGAGACGTGTGTTCTCCTTCTCCAGATCCCTCAGCCGCCGGGCCTCCGAAATTGAAAGCCCTTGAAACTTCCGCCGCCAACGGTAAAACGTGAATTCCGAAATCCCATGCTTCCGGCACACATCCCCGATCGTCGCCTCCGACGTCTCTGCATCCCTGAGAATCTTTACGATTTGCTCCTCACTGAACCGCTTCCTCTTCATCTCGAATCCTCCTGCAAGCGGAGGATTCTAACACTTCACCTGTCCAGTTTTCGGGGGGCAGGCCACGTAATCCTCGGACGCATTGGTTCCCGGACCGATGCGAGCGCCCTCCAAATTGTAGATGAGGTCCTCAAGACAACGGACGACAAGACGGTACGAGCATTTGGGGTTCGATTGTTGAACGCTTATCCAGACGCACTCGTCGTAGACTGCCTCGCGCGTACCTTGCGGCAGTGGTCCGATACGGAGACGCGATCTGCAATTTACGATTCCCTGCTCCAGAACCGCAGTGACTCGGCGCGAACCCTTGTTGTCGATCTCTTGATCAGAGAGCCAGACGTGCAGCTTAGGCTGGGGCTACTGAAAGCTTTTTCTCTCCGGGAAGGGAGCGCGGAGACTCCGCAAGTCCTCTCTGCGGTCGTCCGCTGTCTCGAGGACGCCCAGTCAAACATTCGACTGGCAGCTGTTATGGCGCTGGGTCAGCAGAACCTGAAAGGAAACACTGCTGCACTGGAGATGCTTGAGGCTTGCGCGAACGCTGATCCTTCCGAGGAAGTGCGCGCCGCGGCGGGGCGTGTCTTGGAGCGGATGAAGGAAGAGTAATCACCCTCCTCCATGATCGGACCATCAGTGATCATGGGCAAGGTGCCATCAATTAACGCGATCATGCTCATTGTCCCGGATCTCGCGCTCCAGCGCGTCCTCCGGAGGCTCCCCAAGGCGGATCGTCTCCAGCGTCGTCTCAACCCGGCTGCCCGGCCGCCCGAGCTGCCGCGCGCCACGCAGCCAGAGGCGTCGTTTCGGCCGCGATCT
>CAKKOZ010000071.1 GCA_919901335.1 Nitrospiria bacterium
ATCTGTTCCGAGCCCGTAAAGTCCTTCTCCGGATTTTCCGCATCAAAGATCAAATTCTTTCCGCGGGTCTTGGCCCGGCGCATGGCTTGATCCACCAGACCAAGAAGATCCAGCGCATTCTGTTCGGGACGGAGCTGGGCCACGGCCAGGCTGGCCTGAAGCGATTTGATGGGGATCGCCGGGGGGCGCAGAGCCGATAACGCCTGATGCAGCCGCCGGGCGATGATATAGGCCCGGGCCTTGTCCGCTTCGGGGAGGAGGATAAGGAATTCGTCCCCGCCGTAGCGGAAGGCCGGATCCATTCCCTGGCGGATCACGCCCTGGATGGACTTGCCGACCGTCTGAAGAACGGAATTTCCGGTTGCATGTCCGAACCGGTCGTTGATCGCCTTGAAATTATCCAGATCAAGAAAGATGCAGGACAGCGGCCGATCCATCCGGCGGGCCCGGGCGATCTCTTTCACGAGGGCCTCTTCGAGGGCACGCGGATGACCCACCGCCGTGAGTGTATCGGTATGAGCCAATTGTTCAATCTCATCCTGCCGCCGCCGCAGCTGCCGATGGTAGAAAAGGATGACCGCAATTCCCGTCCCGATCAGGACGGAAAGGCCGATCTCCGTAATCCATGCCCGTGGCGTCGCAGGCCAAGGTCCGTCCTCCAGATATTCCGTGATCCAGGGAAGGAGCATGAGAAGGTAGAGCAGGAGCGGCAGGGGGCCGGATCGGTCGGTCGGTTTGTCCATGGGGAGATTATACGGAATCGGCCTCGACGAATCAAACACCCGATGTGTCAGAACACATCATGGAGCAATTTGAGCGAAGCGCTCAGAAGGACGACGCCCAGAACCTGCTGCAGCACGGCCGGCGGGACTTTTCGTGCGCCCCACCAGGAGCCGATCGGTCCGCCGATTAAAACAGCGACGCCCAGCGGAACGGCGAGTCCGGGATGGATCGTTCCGTGGACGGCATGGGCCGCAAGCCCGCTCAGAGAGTTGACGATGATAAAGGCGGCCGAGACGGCGGCGGTCTGTTTGGCGTCGGCCCAGCCCAGCAACAACAGAAGCGGGCTCAAAAAGACCCCGCCTCCGATGCCGATCAGACCGGCCAGGAAACCCAGAATCAATCCCACCGGCAGACCGATGCCGTAGATCCAGCGCGGCTCCATGGGAGGTCGTGGCCGGATCGGTTTCGTGAACAGGATGAACCGGAGGCCGGTGATGAAGAGTGCCCCCCCGAGAATCCCGGAGAAGACCGGCTGTGAAAGCGGGATCATCCCGCCCAGGTAAGCGGCCGGAATGGACGTGAGAATAAAAGGCCACAACAGCCGAGGCGTGAAATGGCCGGCGCGGTAATAATTGGTGAATCCTGTGACGGTGACCAGTAAATTTAAGATCAGGACCGTGGGCGCGATGTCCGGACGGGCAAATCCGGCCAGCACCAGAATCGCCAGATAGGCCGACGCGCCGCCGTGTCCGACTGAAGCGTAGAGCATCGCGGCCAACAGAAATAACGGGAGGAGCCAAAGCAGGTCGGAAGGCATCGTGATCCGGATTGTCGTCGAAGCCGGCCCGATTTGTCAATGATGATCGTTGAAGGAGTGGCTTGTTACCAGCGTTCCGATCGGATCATTGGAGAAGGGACGCCCAGGGTTGTGAGGATCTGGGCCTGTTCCTTGATCATCCGGTCCGGTCCGCAGAGATAGTATAAGGTTCCGACCGGCCCGAGATGGTCTCGGAAAAATGCCTCGTCAAACCGGCCGACGCGTCCCGTCCCGTGTGTTTGATCCGGGCGGGTGATCGTGTAGACGCAATGAAAATTTTGGTGCCGGCTCATCGCCGCATCAAATTCAGGCTTGAACGCAAAATCGGCCGGCGTCCGTGCACTGTACAAAAGCTTGATCCGGACCGGTAGTTCCTTGGCCAGGATATACCGGATCATGCCTCGGTAGGGGGCGATCCCGATTCCACCGGCGATCAATACGATCTCATCGGTCTCGCCTTTGGTAAAGACGAATTGTCCCTCCGGTCCTTTGACATTCAGTACATCGCCTGTCTTGACCGTGTCATGCAGCCAGGGCGTCATGCGGCCGCCCTCATACCGTTTGGCCGCGATCTCGATGCACTCTTCTTCGGTGGGGGAGGAGGATAGCGAGAAGGCCCGGTTGGCCGTGCCCATCCGGTTGCGCTTGGGGTTCCAGATCTCGGCCGTGATGATGATGAACTGGCCGGGACGGAACGGGAAGGGCTTGTTTGACCCCAGATCAAAGCGAAACGATTTGATCTCCGGCGTTTCCTGCCGGATCTCGCTCACGATCAGTTTCATCTCTTTTTGGTCACGCGCGGGCATGGCGGATCTATCCTACCCCCATACGATGGCATGCGCAACTTTATCTCACCCCTTGCCACCGTGTTCGTAAAATGATACGTTGAAAGCGGTCAAAACCGATGCGCCGATTCATCATCATAGTGGTCAGCCTGGTCATCCCGTCGCTTGCCGCGGCGGGGGCGGCCCTGCCCAACGGGTACGACCGGGCCGGCCGGGGCATCACCGCCGCCACGATCATTGCCTTCGATCAACTCATCCAACCCAATCGGCCGGTCCGGCTTTCGGTCCGTCTGGTAACGGGCGGTCTGTCGTTCATCCGCCGGCCGATCTCCGGCGAGCGGATCGAGTTCCTGCTCGAGAATCGTTCCCTCGGTCAGACCCTGACGGGCGGCGACGGCATGGCCGTCAAAAGCTTTACCCTGTCCAAGCCGGGCCTCTTTGTGGTTACGGCCCGTCTGGTGGAAAACCCGCGGTATGAAGCCGAACCGGCCGAGCTGATCGTGGCCTGTCGCAAGGCCCCCGATCCGATTCTCCTGATTGCGATCTCGTCCGTCCGAACCCCGAGCCGGCCTCCCGCGATTCCCTTCAGCCCGGCCCCCTCTTCGGAGGCGATGCCGGAGGCCGCCCGGATGCTTGCCAAACTTTCAGAGCGGTATCAGCTCGTTTATCTTGAGACGGGCGATGAGATGCTTGGACCGGAGACGAAGGACTGGCTTGCCCGCGAAGATTTTCCTCCGGCGCCCCTGTTCGTTTGGCCATTGCCGGCCGAGGCGGAGCGGCGTGCCAGGGGGTTTGCCGAGCGGCTTCAGGAAATACGGGACGAAGGTTGGAAAAATATTCCGGCCGGAATCACCCGCTCCGCGTCGGATGCGGAAGGCTTAACGAGAATGAAAATAAAACCGATCGTCATGGCCGAGGAGGATGACACACCGGAACTGCCCAAGACGGCCAGGAAAGTCACGGACTGGAAGGGCGTTCCGTCGCTCTTAAAGTGAGCCGTTCAATGGAAAGCGC
The DNA here is from genome assembly GCA_919901335.1 of Nitrospiria bacterium. Taxonomy (GTDB): domain Bacteria; phylum Nitrospirota; class Nitrospiria; order JACQBZ01; family JACQBZ01; genus JACQFA01. The sequence continues at coordinate 3,340 of CAKKOZ010000071.1, forward strand.
ATCATACTCCGATTCGTTTCAGGAGGGTGACAGTCGCGGCGGAATCGTGTAAACTAGGGACCTGCCGGCGGTAAAGTCATTTGAGGGGAGGGGATGATGAATACAAAAGGGATCACGCTCACGCGCCATATCCTGTTGGAGCAACGCGCCCATCCATCCGAGACGGGCGATCTATCGACGCTGCTCGCGCAGATCGGTCTCGCCACCAAGATGATCGCACGGGCCGTGAGCCGGGCCGGTCTGGTGGATGTCCTGGGCGTGACCGGCGCGGTCAATGTCCACGGGGAGGAGGTCAAGCGGCTTGACGAATATGCCAACCAGACCTTCATCCATGTTTTCGGTCACAGCGGACTGGTCTGCACCCTGGTGTCGGAGGAGATGGAAAAACCGAGGCATCTATCGGAAAATTGTTCTCAGGGGAAATACCTCCTTTTTTTCGATCCTATCGACGGTTCGTCCAATATTGATGTCAACGGAACGATCGGGACGATCTTCTCGATCCATCACCGGATCAACGGCGATCCGCACGGGACGGAGAAAGAATGGCTCCGGCCCGGCTCGGAGCAGGTGGCGGCCGGCTACGTGATCTACGGTCCCAGCACTGTTTTTGTTTATACCGCTGGAAACGGTGTGTACGGATTCACGCTGGATCCTTCCATCGGCGAGTTTCTCCTTTCCCACGAAAATATCCGCATCCCGGCCCGGGGAAAGACCTACAGCATCAATGAAGGCAATTATCCGGCATGGCAGCCACCGATGCGGAGCCTCATGGACTATCTAAAGGAAAAGGATCCCGAGACCGGCCGGCCGTACTCGTTGCGCTACGTGGGCGCGCTGGTGGCCGACTTCCATCGGACGCTTCTTCAGGGCGGCATCTTTCTCTATCCCGTCGATACAAGGAACCCCCAGGGAAAACTCCGGCTGCTCTATGAAGCGGCCCCGCTGGCCTTCATTGCGGAGCAGGCCGGGGGACGGGCCGGCACCGGCACCGAGCGGATTCTGGATATCCGGCCGACCGGCCTTCATCAACGCGTCCCGTTGTTGATCGGAAGTCCGGAGGATGTGGCCCTGGCGGAAGCGTTTTGCGCCGGCCGGAAGAAACGGGATCGCGAGCGAAGGAAGCAACCGTAAACCGGAGCCGTGCACGGCAATGGAAACCTATGACCTGATCGTGATCGGCGGTGGAGCCGGCGGCCTGGTGACCGCGAGCGGCGGCGCGCGCCTGGGCGCCAAGACGGCCCTGATCGAGCCGGAGCGCCTCGGCGGCGAATGTCTCTGGACCGGCTGCGTTCCCAGCAAGGCCTTGATCCGATCGGCGAAGGTGAAACATCTGATGGAGCATGCCGGTTCCTACGGCTTTGCGGACCAGAAGGTCCAGGCCGACTTTGCGAAGGTGATGCGGCGGATGCGGGACGTGATCACGGCGATCCAGCCGCATGACGATCCGGACCGGTTCCGGAAGATGGGCGTGGAGGTGATCCAGGGCCGGGCCGAATTCACCGGCCCCGACCGGATCGCGGTGTCCGCCCCGGGCGGAGGCCGCGTCCTGAAATCGAGACGGTTCTGCATTGCCACCGGCGCTGATCCGCTCCTCCCGCCCATTGAAGGCCTCGACCGTGTGCCGTATCTGACCCACCTGAACTTCTTTGATCAGTCCCGACAACCGGAGCATCTCATGATTGTGGGCGGCGGCCCCGTCGGATGCGAGATGGGCCAGACCTTTCATCGGCTGGGAAGCC
>CAKKOZ010000072.1 GCA_919901335.1 Nitrospiria bacterium
CCCGTATCACGGGCCCGGTCGAACTAAACCGGTTGAACAATGAGAAGACACGGGAATCATCTTACTTTATTAATGATCGCGCTGTCAAGAAAGCAGAGGGTAAAAAATGCTTGACAAATTGTGTTTCAAATTATACAGTACGTTCCGTTTTCTTTCGCGTCCCATTGCTCCAGTTGGTGACGTATCGCGATTAACATGGTCGGAAGAGCATCTCACACGGGATCTCACACAAGGAGGAGTTATGAAGTACGGGTTGGGAAGTTTTGTATTGTTGGCGGTCTTGGTTTCCGGTTCTTATACGGCATATGCGGCGGAGAAGGATCCCTGTGCGGCTCGCGTGCCGGCGGACCAGCTGGCTGCGGCCAAGGCGGAAAAGAATCCTTATGTCGGAAATGCGGCCGCCATCGCGGAAGGAAAGACGATTTTTGAGGGGAAAGGCGTCTGCTTTACCTGTCATGGGATGACCGGTCATGGCGACGGCGATGCGGGCAAGGCCCTCGACCCGACCCCCCGGAATTTTGGAAATGCCAAGTTTCATGCCTGCAAGACGGATGGCGAGATGTTGTGGGTGATCCGGAACGGAAGCGCCGGCACCGGCATGATCCCGGCCGTGATCACCGGCATTCTCACCGAGGATGAAGCCAAAAAGGCACAGGCATACGAGAAAACCTTCAAGGGGAAATAACCCGATTGATTTAGATCCTGTTTTAATAAAAAGGGCCCCGTTGATCGGGGCCTTTTTTATTTCTGTTGACTTGCCGGATTGGCCTCATGCATCATGCACCGCATGCGATTATTGTATCGGGGGGCCGCCCTCTCCATCATGTTTTTCTCGATGCTCGTCTTAAGTTGCGGATTTCAAATCCCAAGCGACATGGTTTTGGTTCCGGCTGGATCCTTTCTCATGGGGACGGATGAAGTTCAACTCGAAACGGTTGCGGAAGAAGCCGGCATTGCGAAGCCGTGGGTTCTGGACGCCGCGCCGGCCCGTCGAGTCTTCCTTCCTTCTTTTCTCATTAATCGGCATGAAGTAACCAATGGAGATTATTTCCGGTTCGTGGAGGCCAAGGGGTTTCCCGTCCTCCCGTATTGGCCCGCCAGCCGGCCGCGTCCGGATCAAGAGCGCCTGCCGGTATTTTATGTGAACTGGCAGGAAGCCGATGCCTATTGCCGGTGGCTTGGCAGGCGGCTGCCCACGGAGGCGGAATGGGAGAAAACGGCACGCGGTCCGGATGGCTGGATCTACCCGTGGGGTTATTTCTTCGACTATCGGCGTGCGAATGTCGGCGGTCTTTACTCCGGGCCGATGCCGGTCGGGAGTTTTCCACGCGGTCAAAGTCCGTACGGCGCCTACGATATGATTGGAAACGTGTGGGAATGGACGGCCGACTGGTACCGGTCCTATCCGGGGGCGTCCTACGCCTCGGCCGATTTCGGCGAGACGTATCGCGTGGCCCGTGGAAACTCATGGGCGGGACTGGGGCATTTCTCGCCCAACGTTTTGGAAGAAGTGAAGGCGGGTGAAGCCCGGGCGACCTATCGTTTGTATTTCCCCCCGAACATCGCGCTGGAAGACGTCGGGTTTCGATGCGCCGCTCTCCTTCCCTGACCCTCCAAGAGTTGAGGAATGATTCCCTCCAAAAACGGGACGCCATCCGGTCACGCTTAAAGGAATTTGAACGGCGATTTCATGCCGGGGATGCGGAGATCTTCAAGGAGCTCTGCTTTTGTATTCTGGCGGCCAACTCCAGCGCCGAGATGGGCATGAAGACGCTGGCCGCCATCGAGGACATCCTGCTGGAAGCCGATCTTCCCACGCTCCGGAACCGGCTAAGTCGAGGATTCCGATACTGGCGGGTGCGGCCTTCCTATATTGTGCATACGCGGGATTACTTAAGACGGGAATACGGGTTCAAACTCCGGGAACTCCTCCAATCGTTTCCGGATCACGAAAGCCGCCGGGCCTTCCTCGCCTGCAATAAAGACATTAAAGGAATCGGATGGAAGGAAGCCAGTCATTTTTTGCGCAACATCGGTTACCGCGGTTATGCTATTTTAGACAAACATATTCGCAATTGCCTGTGCGAACTCGGTGTGATCCGCAGGAGCCGAAAGCCGCTTTCTCCGGATCGGTATCGACGGATCGAGCGGAAGATGCGGGCCTTCTCGAATCGGACCGGCATTGACATGGATGAGATGGACCTGCTTCTCTGGAGCCGAAAAACCGGAAAAATCTTAAAATAAACCATGGGTTCGTTTCTTGACCCGTCGATAGTAAAACCGTCGGGTTTCCTTGACAAATTGAGGATACTGGTATAGATTGGACCCACATCGCTTGGGGTTCCCGTCCATGCGGGGTGGTTCTTCCGAGGAGAAAGAGGATGCAGAAACCCTGGCTCAAGTCGTACGAACACGGCGTTCCGGCCAGCATCAATTACCCCAACATTCCGCTACCGCAACTTCTGTTTGAAACCGTCCGGCGATATCCAAAATCCCCCGCGTTGATCTATTACGGCAAGACCATTACCTACGAGCAGCTCGATCGCCTGAGCAACCGCCTGGCGAACTCACTCATCGAATTGGGACTGCAAAAAGGCGATCGCGTGGCGATCATGCTTCCCAACATTCCCCAGTGCGTGATTGCATACTTCGGCGCCTTGAAGGCCGGCGCGATCGTGGTCCAGACGAACCCGCTTTACGTCGAGCGGGAACTGGAGCATCAGATCAACGATTCCGGAGCCGAGACGATCATCGCGCTGGATTTATTCTACGAAAAGATTACCCGAATCCAGCACCGCGTTCCCCTCAAGCGCATCATCCTGACCGGCGCCGGTGATTATCTTCCGCCGATTCTTAAACTTCTATATCCCTTAAAACAGATGAGGGAGGGACAGCGTGTCCGGGTTCCCCGGCGGCCGCCGATCTACGACTTTGTAAAGTTGCTCAAACAGACGGAGGCCGTTCAGCCGATTGTTCCCGTCAAGCCGGAGGACACGGCGCTCTTCCAGTATACCGGCGGAACCACGGGCGTGCCGAAGGGCGTCATGCTGAGCCACAACAACCTGGTGGCCAATGCCTATCAATGCCGGTACTGGATGCCCTCCCTCCGGGACGGGGAGGAGGTTTTTCTGGGCGTGGTTCCATTTTTTCATGTGTACGGTTTGAGCACCTGCATGAACCTCGCCCTCCTGGTCGGCGGCTGTCTTGTTCTGCTGCCCCGCTTCAAGACGGACGACGTGCTTAAAGCGATCGTCAAATACCGGGTCACGATCTTCATGGGCGTGCAGGCGATGTACGTGGCGATCAACAATGATCCCCGCATCGGGAAATTTGATCTCTCCTCGATCCGGATCTGCATCAGCGGCGCCGGGCCGCTGCACGGCGAGGTTCAGGACCGATTTGAAGAGCTGACCGGCGGGAAACTGGTCGAGGGATACGGTTTGAGCGAGGCCTCGCCGGTGACGCACTGCACGCCCATTTACGGCGAACGGAAGAAGGGCTCGATCGGTCTGCCTTTTCCGGATACAGATGCCAAAGTCGTGGATCAGGAAACCGGTCAGCGGGACCTTCCGGTCGGAGAGATCGGCGAGCTGGTGATTCGCGGACCCCAGGTGATGCAGGGTTACTGGAAGAAGGAAGATGAAACGAAGAACGTACTGCGCGACGGATGGCTTTATACCGGTGACCTAGCCCGAATGGATGAGGATGGTTATTTCACCATCGTGGATCGGAAGAAGGACATGATCAAGACGCGCGGCGAAAACGTTTATCCCCGTGAGGTCGAAGAGGCGCTATTCCGTCACCCGAAGATCCAAGAAGCCGTCGTGGTCGGGATTCCGGACACCTTCAGCGTCGAGGTGATCAAGGCGTATGTGGTGCTCAGGGACCGGGAGCATGCGACGGCCGAGGAGATCATTGACTACTGCAACAAGGAATTGGCCAAGTTTAAAGTGCCGAAGTGGATCGAATTCCGCAAGGAATTGCCCAAGACGATGGTCGGCAAGGTCTTGAGGCGCGTCCTCCTTGAAGAAGAGAAGAAAAAGAAGGGGGAGGGGACCGGTTTGTGAAAAAGGTCGTTGTGTCCGTACGGGATTGGGTGTGAGGATTCCATGAATGTCAAAAAGGCGGCCGTGATCGGCGCGGGAACCATGGGGGCGCAGATCGCTCAAACGATCAGCCTGGCCGGTATTCCGGTCGTCCTCATGGATGTTCACGAGGCGTACGTCCAGCGCGGCCTGGAGACCGTTCGGAAGATTTATCAGGCGCGCGTTGAAAAGAGAAAAATGAAAGAGGCCGAGGCGTCACAGAAAACGGCGTTGGTCATCGGTTCCACCAACTACGAGGGATTCGGCGAGATGGACATCGTGATCGAGGCGGTGTTTGAAGACATGGATGTGAAGCGAAAGGTTTTCTCGGCGCTCGATGCCGCTTGTCCTCCGCGGACCCTCCTGGCCTCAAACACATCCTCCCTCTCGATATCGGCGGTCGCTTCCGTCACCCGGAGACCCAGGCAGGTCATCGGAATGCATTTTTTCAATCCGGTATATGCCATGAAACTGGTTGAGGTGATCCCCGGTCTGGATACCTCGCCCCAGACCGTCTCCGATGTCGTTGCTTTTTCAGAGCGGCTGGGCAAGATCCCGATCAAGGTTCAGGAATGCCCGGGGTTTGTGGTCAACCGATTGCTCATGCCCTATCTGAACGAGGCCGCGCTCGCGTTGCAGGAGGGAGCGGCTTCGCCGAAGGAGATGGATGAGGCGATGAGGGCGTTCGGGATGCCGATGGGCCCTTTCGCGCTGCTGGATATGATCGGCATTGACATCGCCGAGACGGTTTCTCAGATTCTATATGACGCCTTCGGGCCGCGGATGTCGGTCGCCGTTATTCTGTCCGAATGGGTCAAGGCGAAACGGTTCGGGAAAAAAAGCGGCGCGGGCGTCTATCGGTATGATGGTGAAAAAGATGAGCCGTTCTCCACAATCCTCCAGAAGGTTCGCAGGGACACCGGGATCGTCGGCACGCAGTTCGCTCCGGAACGGCTGCTTCTTTTAATGATCAACGAAGCGGCGATCTGTCTGCAGGAGGGAGTGGCCACGGCCGGGGACCTGGATCTTGCCATGGTAACCGGAACCGGTTTCCCGCAAGAGAAAGGCGGGCCTCTTCATTACGCCGACCAGGTCGGCCTGGACGTGGTTCTGGCCGAACTTCAACGGTACACGGCGGAACTCGGGCCGCGTTTCTGGCCGGCGCCGATTCTTAAGCGGATGGTCGGAGCGGGGCAGATCGGTCTGAAGGCCCGACGGGGATTCTTTACGTATTAGGAGATTCCGGTGGACCGACGTTGTGTCGTTCATACCATCGAAGAGTCCGTGGCCATGGTGATGCTGGACAATCCACCGGCCAATGCACTGAGCCGCGCCGTGCTGGACGAACTGGATCGAATCATCGCGGATCTGGATCAAAACAGGGAGGTCCGTGCGGTCGTGATCACCGGGTCCGGAAAAATGTTCGCGGCCGGCGCCGACATCCAAGAGATCGCTGAAATTGAGTCCGGAAAAACGGGGGAGCTTCTTTCGGCGCATGGCCAGGCCGTCATGAATCGGATCGAGCGGATGAGCAAAGTTGTGATCGCGGCTGTCAACGGCCTGTTTTGTCTGGGCGGCGGGCTTGAACTCGCGATGGCCTGTCACCTGCGCATCGCCGGCGACCGCGTACGGCTGGGTCTTCCCGAAATCACACTCGGAATCATGCCGGGCTTCGGAGGGACTCAGCGGCTGCCCCGGCTGGTGGGCGTCGCGAAGGCCCTGGAGTTGATTCTTACGGGTGACCGGATCAAGGCCCAGGAGGCCGTAGAATTCGGATTAGTGAATGAGGTCGTTCCGGACCCCGAAGTTTTAAAACGGGCCCGCGCCGTGGCCAAAAGGATCGCGGGGATGGGTCAAGTGGCGGTGCGGGCCTCGCTGATGGCGGTGGTCGAGGGACAGCCCCGGCCTCTCCCCGGTGGATTTGAGCTTGAATCGAAACTGTTCGGCACGCTCTGTGAGACGGCCGACATGAAGGAAGGTTTGAATGCCTTTCTGGAAAAGCGTCCGGCAAAATTTAAGAATTTGTGAGGATCAGCACGGGGATGAACGGGATTAAGGTGAACAATCCATCGGAGTCGAACCGACCGATTCCTCCCTCGCGGGAAGGGAAAATGGCGCTGATTCTGGCCGGCGGAGGTTTCCCCGGATGGATGTATGAAATCGGCTGCCTGTCGGCGTTGGATGAATTCTTCGACGACGGTTTCTCGGTGACCGATTTTGATATCTACGTCGGCACCAGCGCCGGCGCCAGCGTGGCGGCGTTGATCGCCAATCAGGTGAAGCCGGCGGATATTTTTGATGCGATCCGGGAGAACAAAGACAGCCCGTTTAATTTCAAGAGCAGCCACATCTACAGCCTTGGCTATCAGGAAACATTCCATTTATTCAAGAAGTTGATGAAATCCGTCTTCCCCATCATGCGGCACCTGTGGCGCAACCGCAAACGGTTTTCGGTGATTGATTTGTTCCACCTGATGGAGGAATATCTCCCCTCCGGGATTTTCACGCTTCAGAATTACGATGCCCATCTCACGGGATTCTTCTCCCAACCCGGGTACACCAATGATTTCCGAAAACTGAAGCGGGAGCTGTACATCCCGGCAGTCGATGTCGATTTGGGCCGGTACGACGTCTTCGGGGAAGGGGAATTCGCCGATGTCCCTATTTCCAAGGCCGTCACGGCCTCCTCCGCGGTTCCGATCGTTTTCCAGCCGGTTCAGATCAGGGGCCGGGACTACATTGACGGCGGTGTAGGCCGGGTCGCCTATATGGACATCGCGATCAACCACGGCGCCTCGTCGCTGTTTGTGATCAATCCAATCGTTCATATCGTCAACGACCGGACCAAGGTCTGTATTCCGACTTTCTACGGCTCCTGCGGCGGCCTGAAGGAGAAGGGGATGTCGTACATCTTCGATCAGGGCAACCGGATCAGCACGGATGCCCGGATCTATCTGGGCCTGAAGCGATACCAAGCCGAGCATCCGAAGAAGGATTTTCTCCTGATCCAGCCCGATCCCTCCGATACCTTGATGTTTTTGTACAATGTCATCAATCTGGCGGCCCGCCTGGAGATTCTGAATTACGGCTATGTCTCAACCATGAACATCTTGAAAACCCAGTTTTCAACCTACGAGAAGTGCTTCGCCAAGCACGGCGTCAAGGTGACGTTAAAACGGTTTCGTTGAGATCGGGGCGAGAGGGTTCTTCCGCTAGCTGATCACCTTGGGCGGCCAGAGGACGTAGAGCATCAGGTAGGTCGCGGAACTGGTGACCAGCGCGATCACGAACAGCACCATCGTAAAAGTGCCGATGGCCCGATGACGCTGCTCTCCATCCGGGATCAGACGCTCGATGCCCTTTTCCAGCAGGAGAACGAGTAGAACGAGAACAAAACCGGAAATATAAACGATCCAACACGCGACCGAATGACATCGAGCCGCTCCGATGAGGCCGAAGAAAATGAAAACGGCGGCCGCGGTGATTAAAAATGCCGACCGGCTCATTTTGAGAATACCGGACTGAAGAACACGCCGGCCCGATTGCTTGACGGCGGCTCGAAAGCCCAGCACGATCATATAGACCGCGAGAACCAAACCGATGCTCACCACCGTGATATGAATCGTCAGAAGCGGAGTGAAAAAATAGTTGTACAACCACTCCGGCCCTCCGAAACCTTCCTTCCCCTCCGTCGCCAGCGCCCCGAGTCCCCGCGCCAGATAGTAAACGGTAAAGTAGGCCAGCATGCCGACCATGGCCCATAGGGTCATGGCATGATGTCGGTTCCCCTGCTTTTTCTTTCCCATTCTCCAGCCGATCATAAACAGGATCGTGAAAACTAGAGCCATGAGGAAGCTGAGATCCGCGCCCAGGGTGCCGTGGGCCGGAAGAAATCCGGGTCGTCCGAGCAGTTCTTTCATATCGGGTCCTCCGGGGCATTTCGGCTATTTTTTATCGTACGGGTCTTATAACATGCCCCTATGACTCCGTCAAGGCTTCATTGACTTTTCCGTCCCCGCATGATAGCTTCGAACAACTGGATTGGAAAATCGCATGAAGCAAAAATCAGACAGGCCCGTCTTGCGCGGGCCGTTATATCATCCCACGCTGGAAGAATTTATCCGCAAGTCCGGACAGGGAAACCTGATTCCGGTCTACCGCGAGATCCTGGCCGATATGGAAACGCCCGTTTCGGCATTCCTGAAAATCCGGGACGGGCATTACGGGTACCTCCTTGAGAGTGTGGAGGGCGGAGAAAAATGGGCGCGGTACTCCTTTTTGGGAAGCCGGCCGTCTCTCGTCATCCGAGGGACGAATGAGGAATTGGAGCTGATCCGGGGAAAGCAGGCGGAGCACGTTCCAGTCAAGACGGATCCTCTGGAAACAGTCAAAACAATCCTGGCCGATTATCGCCCGGTCGAGGTTGAGGGAATACCGCGGTTCTTCGGCGGGGCGGTCGGGTATCTCGGTTACGATCTGGTCCGAAGCATCGAGCGGCTTCCCGATCATCATCACGGACGCCTCGACCTGCCGCTCCTCTATTTGATGGTGACCGATACGCTTCTGATCTTCGACAACGGATCGCAGACGATCAAGGTGGTCTCAAACGCGCATCTGAACGATCCTGGATCGCGCGGCCCAAACGGCGCCCGGCGGGCTTATCGAGAAGCGATCGGAAAAATCGAGGCAATGATCGTCCGCTTGAGGGGTCCGATCCGGCGTCAAAAGAAGCGGCCGTCCCGCGTCGGGAAGATCCCGGAGTTGAAAATCGCCTCCAATATGAGCCGGCCGGCCTTTGAAAAAATGGTCCGCCGGGCGAAGGACTACATCCGCTCCGGCGATATCTTCCAGGTGGTACTGTCTCAGCGCTTTGAAACCACGACACGCTCGCGGCCGTTTGATATCTACCGTGCGCTTCGGGTGATCAATCCGTCGCCTTATATGTATTATCTTGAGTTTGACGGTCTGGAGCTTATCGGTTCCTCGCCGGAGGTGCTCGTCCGGTGCGAGGATCGCACGATTGAACTGCGACCGATCGCCGGAACCCGGCCGCGCGGCCGGAACGACGAAGAAGACCGGGCGCTGGAACAGGAGCTTTTATCGGATCAAAAAGAACGCGCGGAACATATCATGCTGGTGGATCTGGGACGAAACGACGTGGGGCGCGTCTCCGAAATCGGGCGGGTGCGGGTCGAAAGACTGATGGCGGTCGAACGATATTCGCACGTGATGCATCTCGTTTCCCAGATCGAAGGGCGGCTTCCGAAGGACAAAGACGTCTATGACGTGATGCGGGCCTGTTTCCCGGCCGGCACCGTTTCGGGCGCGCCCAAGATCCGGGCGATGGAAATTATTGAGGAGCTGGAACCGACGGGCCGCGGACCTTACGCCGGCGCGGTGGGCTATTTCAGTTTTTCCGGAAACATGGACACCTGCATCAACATCCGTACGATCGTGATGAAGGACGGCCGGGCTTATGTCCAGGCCGGGGCCGGGATCGTGGCCGATTCGGATCCCGAACGAGAGTATCAGGAGACGGTCAATAAGGCCGAGGGCATGATCGCTGCGATTGCTCAAGCCGAAAAAGGTTTTGAATAACGATATGTTGCTCATGATCGACAACTACGACTCGTTTACGTATAACCTGGTCCAGTATTTCGGCGAGCTGGATCAGGATGTGAGGGTCTGCCGCAACGACCGGATTACGCTGGACGAAATTGCGGAGCTCCGCCCGGAACGGATCGTGATCTCGCCCGGCCCCCGCACCCCCAAAGAGGCCGGCATCTCGATCGGGTTGATCAAGCGGTTCGCCGGTCAATTGCCGATCTTGGGCGTCTGCCTCGGCCACCAGGCGATTGGGGAAGCCTTCGGCGGCGAGGTGGTGCGGGCGTCGCGGTTGATGCACGGAAAGACTTCGATGATCCAGCATGATGGGAAAACGATCTTCAAGTCGCTTCCGAACCCCTTTGAGGCGACGAGATACCATTCTTTGATCGTGAAACGTGAGACACTGCCGCCCGTCTTAAGAATTTCGGCCGAGACCCGGGAAGGCGAGATTATGGGTCTTCGTCATACCGACTATCCTGTTGAAGGCGTGCAGTTTCATCCGGAATCCATTCTGACGCGGATCGGGATGGATCTGCTGAAAAACTTTTTAAAAATATAGGAGGTCGATTCCATGAGTCCAGATGCCGGAGGGGATCTGCAGACGCGTTTGATGGAGCGGCTTGAGAAATACGGTTATATCACGGCCGGAGTCAGTTTCCTCTTACTGGGAATGGTTGTTTTCGTATACGGTTGGTTCGATTTCCTGACCACTGTCAGGGCAAACCTTCCAAGGGCCGTGCTGGCCCTGATGAATGAGCTGTTGCTGGTCGTGATCCTGCTGGAGCTTTTTCGTACGATCATCAACTTCTTGAAAAGCCGGACGATCAGCCTGGAGCCTTTTCTCCACGTCGGCATCATCGCATCGGTGCGGCGGCTTCTGACGATCGGGGCCGAGATGACGCTTCAGGTTGAAATCTCACCGGACCGCTTCCAGCAGTACCTGCTCGATGCGCTGGTGAATGTCGGCGTGATTCTGGTATTGGTCTTCGCGCTTTATCTTTACCGGATCCGCGGCATGAAGGCGGAGCCGGTGGTCAAGGAGTGACGTAATATGGTACATTTTAAAACCGGGAGGGGGCGACGCGAGCCTCTATAATTAATGATCAAAGAAGCGATCGCAAAAGTGGTGGATGAGATCAACCTGACCGAGGCCGAGGCCGAGGCCGCGATGCGCGAAATCATGGAGGGGCAGGCCACGTCATCCCAGATTGCGGCCTACATTACGGCGCTCCGGATGAAGGGCGAGACGGTTGAGGAGATCACCGGCTCGGCCCGCGTCATGCGCGAGAAGGCCGTCCGGATCCATGTGAACGATCCCTGCGTGGTGGACACTTGCGGCACCGGGGGAGACCGGATGAACACCTTCAATATCTCGACCACCACGGCCTTTGTCGTGGCCGGGGCCGGGATCACGGTCGCCAAACACGGGAACCGTTCGGTCTCGAGCAGCTGCGGCAGCGCCGACGTGCTGAAGACGCTGGGCATCAAGATTGATTATCCCCCCGACAAGGTGGAGGATTGCCTGAACACGATCGGGATCGGCTTTCTGTTCGCCCCCCTCTACCACGGCGCGATGAAACATGCCGTCGGGCCGCGTCAGGAAATCGGGGTCCGGACGATCTTCAACATCCTCGGCCCGCTCACCAATCCGGCGCGGGCCTCGATCCAGGTGCTGGGGGTGTATGATCAGAATCTGACTGATCTGATGGCCCAGGTCCTGATGAATCTGGGATCGCTCCACTGTTTTTGCGTCAGCGGACTGGACGGGCTGGATGAGATCACGATCACGGCGAAATCCAAAATCTGTGAGGGGAAAGAGGGGAAGGTGAAATGCTACCATGTCGCGCCGGCCGATTTTAATCTGCCGACGGCCCGTGTAAAGGATATCGTCGGCGGGACGCCGGATCAGAACGCGCGGATCGTTCTGGACGTCTTGGGAGGCCAGAAAGGGCCGCGGCGGGATGTGGTTCTACTCAATGCCGCGCCGGCCATCGTGGCGGCCGGAAAGGCGCGCACGCTCCAGGACGGGATTCATTCGGCGTCCAAATCCATCGACAGCGGCGCGGCCATGGAAAAATTAACCCGTCTCCGTGAGATGACGAATCGGCCGTGATAAGACGGCGGGACGGTTATGACAGATTCCCGGACGATGACATTTTTAGATGACATCCTGGCTTCGACGCGCGAGGCGGTGCGGTCCTCAAAACTTAACCGACCGTCGGCCGATCTGAAGCGTCGAATCAAAGACCGGGAAGCCCCGCGTGATTTTGCCGAATCGCTTTCAACAAACGCAGGCCTAAAGCTCATCGCGGAACTGAAGCAGGCTTCCCCGTCACAAGGACGGCTCCGCGAGCGGTTCGACCCGGCCGAGATCGCGCGAATTTACGAGGCAGAGGGCGCGGCGGCCATCTCAGTCTTAACCGAAGAACGGTTTTTCCTGGGCTCGCTGGATGATCTGGACCTTGTTCGAAAAGCCGTGAACTGCCCGCTTCTGCGGAAGGACTTTCTGATCGATGAGTATCAACTGTACGAGGCGCGGGCGTTTGACGCCGACGCGGTTTTGCTGATCGCGGCCATCCTGAGCGACAGCCGCCTGAAAGGGTTTCAGGCGCTTGCCCGGGATCTCGGCATGGAGGCCCTGGTTGAGGTCCATACCGAGGCCGAGGTGGACCGCGCGCTGCAGGCCGGCGCCCGGCTGATCGGGATCAACAATCGCGACCTGGCGACGTTTAAAACTGATCTGGCAACAACGTTTCGTTTGATCCGCGGGATTCCGGACGACCGGCTCGTCGTGAGCGAGAGCGGAATCGCTCAACGGAAAGACGTCGAGCGGCTCATCGAGGCGGAAGCGGATGCCGTACTGATCGGGGAGGCCTTTATGAAGAGTTCCGATATACGGGCCAAGATCAGGGATCTTTTTGGAAAAACGTAATGCGCGTTAAGATCTGCGGAATCACAAACGTCCACGACGCGCTGGCAGCGGCCGATAACGGCGCCGATGCCGTCGGCTTCGTGCTTTACAAGAGCAGCCCTCGTTATATCGATCTGAAGGCGGTGAAGAATATCATTGCGCAGCTTCCGCCGTTTGTCACGACGGTCGGCGTCTTTGCCGATGCGGAGGAAAAGGAGATCCTAACAACGGTGGACGAATGCGGACTGGATGTGATCCAGCTTCAGGGGGATGAGCCGTCGGATCTCTGCCGGCGATTGGGCGGCCGTGTGATCAAGGCCATCCGCATCCGCGACCCATCCAGCCTCAACCGGATGATTCCATACAAGGTCAGAGCGTTTGTCCTGGATACCTATCGGGAAGGGCAGCTGGGAGGCACGGGCGAAACGTTCGACTGGAGCCTGGCGGTCGAAGCGAAAAAACTCGGGAAGATCATCCTGGCCGGCGGCCTGACGCCGGAGAATGTCGGGCGGGCGATCGAACAGGTCCGACCCTATGGCGTGGATGTCAGCAGCGGCGTGGAAGAGCGCATCGGGAAGAAGGACCATTCAAAATTGAAGCGGTTTATTGAGACTGCAAAACAGACGTGAGCATGACAAAATTACCCGATCAGAACGGCCATTTCGGAATTTACGGCGGGCGGTTTGCACCCGAGACCTTGATGCCTGCACTGACCGAGCTGGAGCGGATGTATAATACTTCAAAGAAAGACAATAAATTCAAAGTTAAACTTAAAGAATATCTTGAGGAGTTTGCTGGCCGTCCCACGCCGCTCTATTTTTCCCGTCGTTTGACGAAGGAACTCGGCGGGGCCAGGATCTATCTAAAGCGCGAAGATCTCTGTCACACGGGCGCGCACAAGATCAACAACACGATCGGGCAGGCCCTGCTCACGAAGAAGATGGGCAAGCGCCGGGTGATCGCCGAGACCGGCGCGGGGCAGCACGGGGTGGCCGTGGCAACGGTCGCGGCGGCCTTCGGGCTGGAGTGCGAAGTTTATATGGGCACCGAGGATATGGAGCGCCAGTCGCTTAATGTCTACCGGATGCGATTGATGGGCGCGAGGGTGACGCCGGTGGATTCCGGAAGCCGGACGCTCAAAGACGCGATCAGCGAGGCGATGCGGGACTGGGCGACGAACGTGCGGACGACCCATTACATCCTCGGATCGGTGCTCGGGCCGCATCCCTTTCCGGTCATGATCCGCGATTTTCAATCCGTGATCGGGATGGAGTCCCGCCGCCAGATCCAAAAGGCGGAGGGACGTCTTCCGGACTGTCTCGTGGCCTGTGTCGGAGGTGGAAGCAACGCGATGGGGCTGTTTTATCCGTTCCTGTCGGACCGGCGGGTCGAGATGATCGGCGTGGAGGCCGGCGGTCATGGAATCGAGAGCGGGAAGCATGCCGCCCGTTTCGCCGACGGCTCGGTCGGGGTGCTTCACGGGACGATGACCTATCTTCTTCAGGACGACGACGGTCAGATCCGGCCGACCCATTCCATCTCGGCCGGACTGGACTATGCCGCGGTCGGTCCGGAACACAGCTATTATTATGATCAAGGACGGATCCATTTCACGCATGCAACAGACGAAGAAGCGCTGGCCGCGTTCGACCAGTTGAGCCAGGTGGAAGGGATCATGCCGGCGCTGGAGTCGGCCCACGCGGTGGCCCATGTCGTGAAGCTGGCTCCGCGCATGAAGCGGAATCAGATCATCGTGGTCAACCTTTCCGGCCGCGGCGACAAGGATGTAATGCAGGTTGCCAAAATCCGGGGCGTGGAATTATGAACCGGATCGACAAAACATTCGCGCAGCTTCGGTCGAGAAAAGAAAAAGCGTTGATCCCGTACATCATGGCCGGTGATCCGTATCTTGAACGGACGGAGGAGCTGGTGCTTGCGATGGAGCGCGCCGGCGCGGACATCATCGAACTGGGCGTTCCATTTTCCGACCCGATCGCGGACGGCCCCGTGATTCAACGGGCCGGTCAACGCGCGCTGAAATGGAAGACGGGTTTAAAGGACATTCTAAGGCTGGTGGCCGATATACGGAAAAAAAGCGAAATTCCAATGGTCCTCATGACCTACTATAATCCGGTTCTTAAATTCGGAATCGAGACGTTGTTCAAGGAGGCTGCGGCCTGCGGCGTGGACGGTTTAATCATCCCGGACCTGCCGCCGGAAGAAGGGCAGGCCGTGCGGGATCGGAGCCGTCGGAGCGGGCTGAACTGGATTCTGCTGGCCGCGCCCACCACGCCGCCCGACCGGTTGAAGCTCCTGTCCGGCCGGACGCAGGGATTTCTCTATTATGTTTCACTGACCGGCATTACGGGAGCGTCCTTGAAAAACTTTTCCGAGGTCAAGGCCCGGCTGTCGGCGATCCGTCGGATGACGGATAAACCGATCGCCGTCGGCTTCGGCGTCTCCACGCCGGACCAGGCAAACGCATTGGCCGGGATGGCGGACGGCGTCATCGTGGGCAGCGCGATTGTGCGGCTGATCGAGGAGCACATGGACGATTCGGACCTCCCGGCCGTCATTGCCGCGTTTGTAAAACAGTTGAAGCAGGCCGTCGCGGGTGGACGCACTCGACGCGCAGCTCAATCCGGCGTGAGGCATTCATGAAAACAATAATCAAAAGACGATCGTTAAGAGGCAGGCGAATCACGGATCAAACGAAATCCGTACTGAGGCTTCAACGGGAATTGGCCTTGGAGCGGGCGAAACGGGAGGTGCTTCAGGAAGTCAGCCGGATGTCTTTAGAGGCGCAGCCGCTCGACCGGATATACGATCATTATCTCGGCTTGATCCTAAAACTGACCCGGACGAAGGCCGGCTCGATCTTGCTGGTAGATGAGCTGACGAAGGACCTGTTCTTTGCGGCCTGCAAGGGAAAGGGCTCCGAGAGGCTGGTGGGAAAGCGGATTCCGATCGGAGAGGGGATCGCGGGCTGGGTGGCCCGGACCGGCCACAGCTATTTTACCGGCGATGCCGATCATGACCGCCTGATCAAGAAAGAGTTCGGCCGCCAGATCGGCGTGACCACGCAGAACATACTCTGCGTGCCGCTCAAGATCGCGCGCCGGGTTCAGGGCGTCGTGGAGGTCTTGAACAAGAAGGATCGGAAACCGTTCAGGCGGGAGGATCTCAATCTCCTGGACGCCATCGCAGTGCAGGTCGCCACCGTGATCGAGAACACGCGGCTTTTTGAGAAATACGACAGCAAGGTACGGAAACTCAAAACGTTAAAAGAGATCAGCCGGCTCCTGAACTCAACGCTGGATGAAAAAGAGGTTAAAACGCGGGCGATGGAAGCGGCCACGCAGTTGATGGAGGCCGAGGTCGGATCCCTGCTCCTCATTGATGAGGCGGCCCAGGAGTTGTATTTTGAGGTGGCGCTTGGCGACCGCGGTGAGCGGGTGAAGGAGATCCGGCTCAAAATGGGAGAAGGAATCGCAGGCTGGGTGGCCAAAACAGGCGAGCCGGTAATCGTGGCGGATGCACAGAAGGATCCGCGTTTTGCACGGAAGGCCGATGATAAAAGCGCTTTTGTGACGCGCACCCTGATCTGCGTTCCGGTCAAAATCAGAGACAAAATCATCGGCGTGCTTCAGGCGATCAACAAATTAGGTGCGCAGCCCTTTTCCAAATGGGATCTCGAAGAGTTTCAGAGCCTGGCGGACCAGGTGGCGATCGCGGTTGACAATGCAAACCTCTATAAAGAGTTGCAGGAGGCCTTTTTCGGGACGGCCGAGGCGTTGGGCGACGCCATTGAGGCCAAGGATGCCTATACGGCGGGCCACACGCGCCGGGTTCTGGCCTATTCCACGGCCATGGGAAAACAACTGAATCTCCCGGCGGCGGAGTTTGACAACCTGAAACTGGCCGCCTTGCTCCACGATATCGGCAAGATCGGAATCGAGGACGCCATTCTTCGCAAACCCGGAAAGTTAGATGACACCGAGAGGCGGCGGATGGAGGAGCATACCACGATCGGCCCCAAGATCGTTGATCACGTGAAACAGCTTCGCAAGATCGTTCCGGGGATCATGCACCACCATGAGGAATACGACGGCACAGGCTATCCCGGCGGATTGAAAGGCGATCAGATTCCGCTGATCGCCCGGATCATCGGCGCGGCCGATTGTTTCGACGCGATGACGACCGACCGTCCGTACCGAAAGGGACTCCCGATCCAGACGGCGCTGGATGAACTTAGAAAAATGTCGGGAACCCAGTTTGACGGAAATGTGGTGGAGGCCTTCCATCGAGCGTACGAGGCGGGCGATTTCAATGAGACCTTGTCGGTCCGTCCAACATCCCCCACCGTTCCACCGTAAGGATGGTTTCCGTATGGATCTTGACAAAGGGGATTTTTCTGCTATCCTTACGTCGCAATATCTCCAGGACCGCTTACCTTAAACTCAAGAGGGGATTCCCATGCAGATAAGAAGGACGTCCGGATGGCTGCTGGCAGCCGTTTTCCTGTTGTCGGGATGCGGGGATCATAATAATCTATTCGGCAGCCTGGCGGATGAAAATTCAAAACAGGCAAAACTCGAAGAGGCCCAGTATGCGCTGGACAAAGGGGACTGTGAGACGGCGATCAACGGCTTTGAGGACGTTTTTAACGATGATCCCGACGACGTGAAGGTCCGTGTCAATCTGGCCGCGGCCTATCTCTGCCAGGCCGGTTTTTCCGTTCCCGGCCTTCTTGAAGTTGCCGCGGATTTCGCGACCACAAACGGGGCCGTAGACGAGAGCAATATCTTTCAAAATATCACTGCGCAGGTTTCCACGCTGATCCCAGACCAAGTCGTCTGGAAGGCGAATGTTTGTGAAGCGAAGAAACTGTTGGGAGGGGATGCCAATCAAGGCACGACGTGGCCCTGCAGCTCCGCGACAGATGCCGACGGAGCAGTGTGGGTCTACAACAACGATCTGGATGCCGGTTTTACTCTGGCGATTGTAAACCTTGTGGACGCGGTGCTGACCGTTGCCGATGCACTCGACACGGCGGACGGAATCGCCGCGTGCTTCGAATCCGGCCAGATCTGCACGATCACCGCAAGTGATGCCCGGGCGATCGGCAATGCGCTTCTGGCCTCGCAGGATGCGATTACCGCCTCGCTTGGGGTAGACAGCGAGGTTACGGACGCGATCGACGGCGTGGTGAGCGTGGCGGATACCGACAACGACGGCCAGATCAGCGATCAGGAGATGGTCGATTATTTGGGCACTCAGGGGATCATGGGAAGCAGCTGCACGTTCGATTCAACCGCCGAAGAATACACTTGCATTTAAAAAGGGAGACGCCAAATGTGCGAATTTGTGAAATGGGTCGGAGCCCTCGTTTTGCTGATTGTCCTGTTACCGTGGCCGGTCGCTGCGGATGAGCTCCCTCTTTTCTATAAAGGCCTCCGACCGCTCGGCATGGGCGGGGCCTTTACGGCCGTGGCGGACGATGAAAACGCCATGTTTTATAACCCGGCCGGTTTGAATCAGATCGAAGGATTCGGCGGCGCGGAGGTTCTTGATCCATTCATAGAGGTCAGCAAGAACACCCTGGACTTCATCAAGGATCTTCAGGATGTGTCGGATGCGAATACGGATGCGGAGCAGACGGCGTTGGCGGCCGACCTTCTTGACGAATGGCTTGGAGAGCATCTCCATCTGCGGGCCGGTGTATTTCCCAATCTGACCTTTCATAATTTCGGGATCGGCGTTCTTGGACAGGCCGTGGTCGATTTTGAGGTTCATAACCCGCTTGGAAGCAACACGCTGGAGGCGCGCGGCGGGTATGATATCGCGCTGGTCGCGTCCGGCGCCTATGCTTTTACCGTGAGAGAAAATCCGCTCCGTATCGGCGCCACCGCAAAAATCATCCAACGTCAATTATCGGATCAGACCTACACCACGCGTCAATTGGTGGAACAGGACGGTTTTGATCCGACGGACGATCTCCAGACTGGAAACGGCTTCGGTCTGGATCTGGGTGCGATCTATTCGTTGCCGGTTCTCCTTGAACCGTCTTTCGGTGTTTCGATTCAAAACATCGCCGATACTAAGTTGGGCGACGCCGGTAAACTGGAACAGCAGCTCAACCTGGGCGCCGTGATTCATCCGCCGGTCGGTTTTGGAAAACTTTTGGTCGCCGTTGATATCGTGGATGCGACCCATCAGTTGGGAAAGGATTCGGATCTCGCAAGGCGGCTGCATGCTGGAATCGAATATCGGCTGCCCGTCGTTCTGGCCATACGGGCGGGGCTCTATCAGGGTTATCCGAGTTACGGCTTGACGGCTGACTTCTGGTTCCTGAAACTGGTCGCGGCCGCCTATACCGAGGAAATCGGGGCCTATGCCGGCCAGCAACCGGATCGGCGGTATGCGGCCCAGCTGAGCTTAGGGTTTTAGGCGGTGTTTGTTGTCCGGCTGATCACCCTTATTCTGCCCTGCCTGTTCTGGGTAGCCGGATGCGGACAGGACGAAAACCTCAATACGAACATTATCGAAGGGGCGGCCGGCGGGTCTGTTTTGCTCCATGTTTCGGATGGCAATCCGATATCCAGACCGCTCTACAGCTGGTCGGACATCACCAATCCAATCGATAGTAATACGGCCATGCAAATCCAGGTGGCCAGAACATCGGAGTTGGATACGACTGTCTGGGGGGTCATATCCAGCGACCCCAACCAAAACCTCATTCAATCCCCGTGGCCGCACGGTACTTCCACCTCTTCCGTCGCACCAACGATCAATACGGAGCCCGATCTTCAGACAAATATTGAGTATCGAGTTACCGTCACCAAGGTAGACGGCACTTTCGGATACCGGGAGTTTACGATCCTGCCGTAGGGACGAATTGACATCCCGACAACCCGACTGATATCCTACCCACGGATCAACACCGATGACGGATGTGACGACGATCAACAACGAAAAACGGCGGTTGCGCAAGGAGGTTCTTGCGCGGCGGGACAAACTCACAACGGCCCAGCGTGTGATCCGCAGCGCCGACATCCTCCAGAAGCTGTTTGAAGCGGAGGCCGTGCGTTCCGCGATGTGGGTTCATTTTTACGTTTCTCACGGCAGCGAGGTGGAAACAACGGGGATGATCGCGCACGCGCTGTCACGAGGCAAGCGTGTCACCGTGCCGAAAATGGAACCGGTATCGAAACAATTGATTCTCTCGGAATTGAAAGATCCGGTCCGTGAGCTGTCACCGGGCCCGAAGGGAATTCCGGAGCCGAAGCCTGAGGCCTTCAGGCCGGTTGAGGTCGATGCGATGGATCTGTTCGTCGTTCCGGGAGTCGCGTTTGACGAACGGGGAAACCGACTGGGACAGGGCGCCGGATATTACGACAGGTTGCTGACCGGGATTTTGGGCCGGATCCCGATCATCGGACTGGCCTTTGAACTGCAACTCGTCAAGAAAATCCCGGTCGGTGATCATGATGTCCGGGTGGGTTGGATTGTGACGGAGAAGAGAATCATTAAATGCGGGACGTAGGGGCGACCCGCCGGGTTGCCCTTGGAGATCGGGAGCATAAGAATGACTGAAATCATTGACGGCAAAAAGATCGCGGCCGAGATCCGGGGCCAGATTAAAGAAGAAGCGAAACGATGGGCGGCGGAAGGGCGGCAACCCGGCCTGGCCGCGGTGCTGGTGGGGGACAATCCGGCCTCGGTGATTTACGTACGGAACAAACGCAAGGCCTGCGAAGAGGCCGGGATCTATTCCGAGGAGCACAAGCTTCCGGAGACCACAAAACAGGAGGACCTGCTCAAGCTGATTTTACGACTCAACAACGATCCCAAGATCCACGGCATTCTGATCCAGCTTCCCCTGCCGAAGCCTCTCGATACCGACCGGGTGCTGTACGCCGTCAGTCCGAAAAAGGATGTGGATGGACTGCATCCCAACAACGTCGGACGTCTCACGATGGGTTCCCCCGTGTTTGTGCCCTGCACACCGGGGGGAGTGATGGCGATGCTGGATTACCACAAGATACCGATCGAGGGCCGTCGGGCCGTGATCGTCGGGCGGAGCAATCTCGTCGGACGGCCGGTCGGTCTCTTGCTGATGCACCGGAACGCGACGATTACGATCTGCCATTCGCGCACGCGGGATATCGCCGCGGTCTGCCGGGAAGGGGATATTCTGATCGCCGCAATCGGGAAGCCGCGGTTCGTCACGGCCGGAATGGTGAAGGAGGGTGCGGCCGTCATTGACGTCGGGATCAATCGCCTTCCGGACGGGAGCCTGGTGGGGGATGTGGATTTTCCAGAGGTCTCCAGGAAGGCCGGCTGGATCACGCCCGTTCCCGGCGGCGTGGGCCCCATGACGATCGCGATGCTCCTGAAGAACACCTTGGAATCGGCGAAGAGGAATTTGTAACCACGATTATGTAGGGGCGGTTCGCGAACCGCCCCTACGGAGAAACGGAATGACCAAAATCACGATCCCCGATATTCTCAAACGAAAACGTGACGGCAAGAAGCTCACGATGCTTACAGCCTATGATTTTCCGTTCGCCCAGATTGTGGACGAGGCTGGGATTGACATGATACTGATCGGCGACTCGCTCGGCGTCGTGGTCCAGGGAAACGAGAACACTCTTTCGGTCACGATGGATGAGATGCTGTACCATACGCGGATCGTGTCCCGCGCCGTGGAGCATTCGCTGGTGATCGGCGACATGCCGTTCATCTCCTTTCAGCCCGGTATGGAGGACACCGTCCGGAACGCCTGCCGCTTTCTTCAGGCCGGCGCCACGGCTGTCAAGTTAGAAGGCGGCGAGGCGGTGGCCGACCGCATCCGGGCCGTGGTGCAGATGGATATTCCCGTCATGGGTCATGTCGGCCTGACGCCGCAGTCGGTCCATCGCATGGGCGGATACAAGGTCCAGGGACGGGATCAGGCGGCAGCCGAGCGGATTATGAAGGACGCCAAAGCGGTCGAAGCGGCCGGCGCGTTTGCAATCGTGCTCGAAGGCATTCCGATGGAGTTGGGACGGAAAATCACGAAGGCCCTTTTGATTCCCACGATCGGCATCGGTGCCGGGCCGCACTGTGACGGTCAGGTCCTGGTGCTTCATGATCTCTTAGGTCTTTTCGAACGGTTTAATCCCACGTTCGTCAAGACCTACGCCAATCTAAAGTCCCAGGCCCTCGATGCGGTCAAGCGATATAAGGAAGAGGTCGAGCTGGGAAAATTTCCGTCTGATGAGGAGAGTTACAAATAAGAAAAGGTGCCTGCCACCATTTGAAGTACAACTTATTGATAAATCAGGAAGCCGCTTTCATCAGTGCGGCTCGAATGTTCTCGATCCCCTTATTGATCGCATCTTCACTGATGACCAGTGGAGGAGCCAGTCGCACCACGGTGTTGGAATGAAGCGTCCAGCCCAAGATCAAGCCGGCCTCACGGCAGTGCAAAACGAACCGCTCTGTCAATTTCGCGTTGGTCAGTTCAAGGCCGATCAATAAACCCTTTCCACGGACTTCTTTTACACCAGCGATTTTAGGCAATTTCTTCAACCGATCCATGATATATTGTCCCAGCCGTTCAGCCCGTTCCGGTAAGTTCTCTTTCAAAAGAAAATCGAGCGCGGCCAGCCCCGCGGCGCAGCTTACCGGATGACCTCCAAACGTCGTCACATGGGAAAGCGGCGGATCCTCCGAGAGTGTTTTCATGATCTCCGGTCGGGAGATAAAAGCTCCTAACGGCATCCCGCCGCCGAGAGCCTTTGCCAGAACAAGAATATCCGGCACCACCTTCCAATGTTGACAGGCGAAAAGCTTCCCGGTGCGCCCCAGTCCGGTCATCACCTCATCGAAGATCAATAATGCGCCGGTTTCATCACAACGATCCCGAAGCGCGGGGAGAAAGTTGTCATCCGGGACATTCACGCCCCCTTCGCTCTGGATCGGTTCCACGATCACGGCAGCGGTATGACGATCAATCGCCTTCAGGCGCTTGGAGCGGTTGAAGGGGAGGAAGGTGACATTCGGCAGCAGCGGACGAAAAGGTTTCTGATATACGTTGCGTCCCGTGACGGAAAGCGATCCATGCGTGTCGCCATGAAAGCTGCCCATAAAAGCGACCAGCTTTTTCCGCCCTGTATATTTTTTGGCCGTCTTGAGCGCGCCTTCCACCGCTTCGGTTCCGCTGTTCGTGAAGTAGGTGACCGATAGGGGAGACGGGACAACGTCGGCCAGGCGCCTGGCGAGGCGGACTTGGGGTGCCTGGATGGACTCGCCGTAGACCATCACATGGAGATACCGTGCGGCCTGATCAGTGATGGCCTTGACCACGGCCGGATGGGCATGGCCGATATTCGCCACACCGATACCCGAAATGAAGTCCAGGTATTTCTTTCCCGAACGGTCCGTGATCGTGCAGCCCTCCGCCCGTTCCACTTCGATCCCCATCGGCTCAGAAGAGGTCTGGCATACATATCGTAAAAAATCGTTTTTAAAATCACGGTTCATGGTTCAGTTTCTAAATCCACCCATCGCACGCGGTCGGCGATGAATCGTTTCCCATCCTGCGACCATCCCGCCGGAGGTTGCTGCATCCGACCGATCGGACAGATCCGGTTGACGCCGGCGCGTCCAAGGGCCTCGGCCAGCGGCAGACGGCGCGTTTCGGGCACGGCGATCCCCGCTGCCTGAAGGTACGGCCGCCAGGGTTCCAACAACGGGATTACATGCATCAGATCGTCAATCGGTTTCACCCGCACCATGCGATAAAGGGGAGAGAGAACAACGGTCGGATCGGCCTCGTAGATCACGGTCCAGAGCGTTCCGGTCTCACTGCCGAAGACGATCACCTCTTCGCCGTCGGCCTGTTTGATTTCGGCCACGCTCCGGATCTGATGAAGCCTTGCGGAGGTCGGGGTGTCAACCGATCCCCTTGGAAGCTCCCGCTCCAACCGGGCCAGTTCCTGTCCCAGCGCCTTTGCAAACTGCCGCGGGAAGTGAGACCCGCCGGTCTCGACATAAAACAGGTGCGGGGAGAGGCATCCCTGCTGGTCATACATGGCGATATCCAGAGCGGCGTTTCGTGCGATGCCTTTTAGATCGTCCAGCGCTTCCCGGCCGATCAGGCCCAGGCTGATACGATGACCGTAGCCGATGAACCGTGCCGAGGCGGGTTGATGATCGGCGGCCGCGAGGCGGACGGACGAGACGGCCTCTTCGCTTCCGGTGGCGACGATCAGCTCGCTGCGGCCGAAGGCCACCTCTTCAATGCCTTTGGATTCAGGGCCGCCGCCCGGCCACCAGACCACGGCAAGGCAGTGAGCGAGGCGCGGTTCGATTTCAACAAGCGTCTGCGCGAAGAGAGTC
The DNA here is from genome assembly GCA_919901335.1 of Nitrospiria bacterium. GTDB lineage: Bacteria > Nitrospirota > Nitrospiria > JACQBZ01 > JACQBZ01 > JACQFA01. The sequence continues at coordinate 23,992 of CAKKOZ010000072.1, forward strand.
GTCAATAACGGTTCATCGGAGGAGACCTTGACGAGACAGGACGACTTGACAAGAAGCGTTGCAATCAACGCGGACGCTCCAATCCCAGGGATATTGCCGGCCAGGATCGTTGTCGTGATCCGGGGTCCCATGGCTCGAATCAGACGGGCGGC
>CAKKOZ010000073.1 GCA_919901335.1 Nitrospiria bacterium
AAGCCGGATGGAGCCTCCCCCTCTCGCTCGCCTTGCTCGCTGAGGATCTACCTGATCTCGATTTTAATCGCCCGCTTGCGCCGGTCCTCAATTTTTGGAAAACGGATGATCAGCACCCCCTGCCGGTAGGACGCCTCGGCCCTTTGCGGATCCACCGCAAAGGGGAGATGGATGATCCGGTGGAAATCTTCAAAGCACCGTTCCATCCGCAGGTAATGTCCGGCTTCCTGGCCTTCGCCGCGCTGGCCTCTCCGCCCCTCGATCGTTACCTGGTTGTCCCCAAGGCGCACCGTCACTTCGGCCGGCTCGATCCCCGGCAGATCGGCCTCCAGCACGACCGCGTCCGATTGCTCATAAATATCCACCAGCGGTGTCTCGGTCTCGCCGACCATGCCCTTCCCCTCTTCTTCGTCTGATCGACGGGATCCCTCAAACGCTCCCGGAGGATTGCCGATTATCTTCAAATAAAAGAACCGATCCTTCGGCATGGAGAGGTTTCCCGGAGCCGGTTTACAACTTCAGGCTCTTGAGATACTGCCGGAACGGCTTGCCCAGATCGGGACGTTTCAGCCCGAACTCGACCGTGGCCTTCAGAAAACCCAATTTATCCCCGGCATCGTAGCGCGTGCCTTGAAGCCGTTTTCCGTACATCGTCTTTTGCCGGGCCAGGATCCGAAGCGCATCGGTCAACTGGATCTCCCCGTTTTTGCCCGGCGGCGTCTTGTCGAGGGCATCAAAAATCTCCGGTGTCAGGATGTACCGGCCGATGACGGCCAGATTCGACGGGGCTTTCTCAGGAAGCGGCTTTTCAACCAGGTCCTCGATCCGGTACAGGTCCGATTCAACCGGCTCGGCCTTGATCACCCCGTACCGATGGACCTCCGATTTCGGCACGGGCTGGACGCCCACGACCGGACACCGGAACCGATCGTAGACTTCGATCATCTGTCGGAGCGCCGGAACCGGGGCGTCCAGTATATCATCCCCCAGCAACACCGCGAAAGGTTCATTTCCGATCAAATGCCGGGCGCACAGAACGGCATGGCCGAGGCCCCGCGCGTGGCGCTGGCGCACGTAACAGAAATCTGCCAGGTCCGAGATCGCCTGGATCTCTTTTAAAAGGACCTTTTTCCCGTTGTCGCGGAGGTTTTCTTCCAGCTCAAACGAGACGTCAAAGTGATCCTCGATCGCCCGCTTGCCCCGGCCGGTGATGATGATGATCTCGCGGATGCCGGCCGCCACCGCCTCTTCCACAACGTACTGGATGAGGGGTTTGTCCACCAGGGGGAGCATCTCCTTCGGAGAGGCTTTGGTCGCCGGAAGAAACCGCGTTCCCAACCCCGCGGCCGGAATGATGGCCTTAATCACGCTGGATGAGGGCATGGCCCCCATTCTACTGGGAGAATCGGCGAAAAGTCAATCCCGCCTTCAAGCCAATCCGGCAAGTTCTTCATAGATTTTGCGCACCTGATCTTCAATCGTTTTCAGGGGCTGTCCGCCGTCAATAATATAATCGGCCTTGCTTTTCTTCTTCGCCTGCGGCATCTGCGCCCCGATGCGCCGGACGGCCTCTTCCCGGGTCAGCCCGTCCCGTTTTACGATGCGGCCGATCTGTTTCCGACGATCAATCGCGACCAGAATCACCTTGTCCATCAATTGATACGATCCGGTCTCGATCAACAACGCGGCGTCAAACAGAACGATGGCCTTGGGATCCTTCTGCGAGATTTCCTTCCGCCGACGTTCCTCCTCCCTAAAGACATAGGGATGGACGATTGAATTGAGCCACTCTCGTTTTTCGGGATCCGCGAAGACGATCCGACCCAGCTTCGCCCGGTCCAGCGTCCCATCCGGATTTAAAATATCCGGCCCGAAGGCCTCAACGATCCGTTTCAGAATTGGGCGATCCGGTTGAACCGCCTCACGGGCCAGCTCATCCGCATCGATCAGATAGGCGCCCAACTGCCTGAAGATCTGCGCCACCTCCGATTTTCCGCTTCCGATCCCGCCTGTCAATCCGACAAGAAGCATGACGGCTTGCATTGTAACACAGGGCATGGAACGGCTCAAACCCGCCCTTGTGATTTTCAAGTGTTTTGAGTACAATCCGCCCATCTGTTCTGCCGAACGTTCTGTCTTAAGAGCTTATATGGTCAGACAGGAAGCAAGCGAAATACAAGATGAGCCAAGAGCAGATTTGACCCCTTTTGACCCCTTTTGGACGGTCCCAACTTTCCCGGCGGCACAGGCTGGAAGCTCCCGACGGGGAACATGCCTTCTTCGCCTCTCCGGAGGACGTCATTCTAAAGAAAATGGACTATTTCAAGATCGGTCAATCCGAACGGCAGTTCCGGGACATGGTCGGAATGCTGCGCGTACAAGGGGGATCAGCTTGACCGTTCCTATATCCAGCAGTGGGCCGCACGGATGGGTCTGATTGAGGTGTGGGAAGCCGTCTTGCGACGGTCTGAAGAATAAGGAGAAGCCGGGGTTGAATTGACTCGCTTTTATCCCTCTGCTACACTCTCCTCATGATCCACGCCGATAAAA
>CAKKOZ010000074.1 GCA_919901335.1 Nitrospiria bacterium
ACGGTCAGGCCAGCCGCTCGCGCCCGCTCGGCCGCGGCGTTGTTCACGATCCCTTCCTGCATCCAGACAACCTTGGCCCCGATCGCAATCGCATCTTCCACAATCGGAGGGACATCTTTCGGCGGACGGAAGATATCGACGACCTCGATCTTCTGCGGAACTTCCCTTAGGCCGGCATAGACCTTCTCACCGAGAATCTCGTCCTTTGCCATCGGATTCACCGGGATGATCGTGTAGCCGTGCTCCTTCAAATATTTCGGGACAAAATGACCCGGTTTTTCGGGATTGGATGAAAGACCGACGACCGCAATCGTTTTGTATCGGTCCATCACCTTGCGGGCTTCTTCATCCGAAACACGGAAGGCCGGCAGCTCGCACATTTCCTCTTTGTTTTCCATGGCGATTCCCTGATCAGGGCTTTGATGAGGCGATCTTCTCGACCGCCTTCGTGATCCGGAAGAGTAGCCACAACCCGATCACGACCACGGCCGCTTTGACGACGCCGTACAGGCCCCACCACCAAAAATATCCGGCCATCATTCCGTAACCGTAACGATGGCCCTCCTCGGCCATCATGCCCCCTCCAGCCGTTTGGGCCATTGCCCAGGAACCGACCCCAACCAACAGAATCGCGATGATACCGAAAATAACCTTCTTCATGACCGTCTCCTTCCATTGTGGATGTTGGAACCGACGCTCGATGGGCGTCCACACGGATACTATAACACCCCGTCCTAAAAAGATACAAGCGGACCCGGACTTCTCTTACGGGGCTTCCGTCAGGGGCGTGATGATGTAGGAACGGCTCTTCGCGTCGTGGGTGATCTTGATCAGTTCATGCTTCGCCGCATCTTCAAGCAGCTTGCTGAAGGAGTTGTAGCCGTAGTAGGACTCGTTGAAAGAGGGCTGCTTGCGCTTCATCGTCTGCTTGACCATCGAGCCCCAGATCACCTCCTTGTCCTCCCGCTGCAGCGCCTCGATCGTCTCGAGCAGCAGCTCGAAACATTCCTTCTTCTTCTCCGGTAATTGGGCAACGGACCTGGGCTTCGGCTTGGAGGCGCGGACGAGGTCTTCGTAATAAATGAACTCGTCGCAGTTCGAGGCCAGGAGCGCCGAGGTGGAGTTTTTCACACCGACCCCGATCACCTGCTTGTCGTTTTCCTTCAGCTTCGAGACGAGCGGCGTGAAATCGCTGTCCCCCGAGGCGATCACGAAGATGGTCACGTGCTCTTTCGAGGCGGCCAGCTCCATCGCGTCCACCACCAGCTTAATGTCGGCGCTGTTCTTCCCGCTGTAGCGTTTTTGCGGAATATCAATCAGCTCGATTCCGGCTTCATGGAAGGTCCGCTTGTATTCCTTGTAGACCTCCCAGTCGGCATAGGCCTTTTTGACAATCAACTTGCCCTTCTCGACCAGCCGCGCCAGGACCTTGTTGATCTCAAAGCTGGAATACTTCGCCTCGCGCACGCCGAGCGCGATATTCTCAAGATCAATAAAAAGCGCCAGTTTCGATTCCTCCGATGCCGCCATCAGCCCTCCTTCTCCTCCCGCCGAACATACCATCATTTAACCGACTGCGTCAACCCTCCTGGGTTACATCCACTGGATATGGTGGTATCGATCGTGAATCACCACTCAATATTGTATTTTTTTCTTTACTTTCCAATAGAGCTATGGTATAGGTTTTGGTCAAATTGTCAGGGTGCGGTTCAGGCGTTGCACCCGAACAAAAAGGAGGGCCATGTATCTAAAGAAACTTGAGATGATCGGGTTTAAATCGTTCGCCGAGTCCACGGCGGTAATGTTTCAGCCCGGAATCACGGCGATCGTGGGACCGAACGGCTGCGGCAAGTCCAATATCGTGGATGCCGTCTTATGGGTCCTGGGTGAGCAGAGCACCAAGGCGCTTCGGTCCGACCGGATGGAGGATGTGATCTTCAACGGCAGCGAAACCCGACGGCCGCTCAACCTTTCCGAGGTCATCCTCACCGTCGGCGATGTTTCCGGAGAGGTCGCCGGCCAGTTCGGCGATTACCAGGAGATCGAGATCGGCCGGCGGCTGTTTCGTACCGGTGAGAGCGAATACCGGATCAACAAGACCCCCTGCCGCTTGAGAGACATCCGCGATCTTCTGATTGACACGGGCGCCGGCCACAAAGGCCATACCATCATCGAGCAGGGAAAAGTGGACCAGCTTTTAAACGCCTCGCCGCTCGAGCGGCGCGAGCTGATCGAGGAGACGGCCGGCATCTCCAAATACAAGCTGCGCAAGGCCGAGGCCGAGCGAAAATTAGAGGCGACGCTTCAGAACCTCCTCCGCGTCCGTGACATCATCGGCGAGGTCAAGCGCCAGATCAACGCGCTGGACCGGCAGGTCAAGAAGACCGAAGTCTATCAAGCCCTTCAGTCCGAATCCCGTGGGCTTGAATTAAAACTGCTGGCGTCGGAATTCCAGGCCCATCATCAAACGCTTTCGGAAACGCTCAAACAGATCGCCGATCTTAAAACAAGCGAATCCGCGCTGCGGGCCGACCTGTCCCGATTCGAGGCCGAGACGCAGGCGATCAAGATCGGCGCAGTCCAGAAAGAGGCGGCCCTCGCCTCGCTCAAGCAGTCGGCCTACGACACCCAGACACTGATCCACCGTCAGGAAAACCGGATCGAGCTTCTGCAGAGCCAGATCCATGCCTGGGAAGAGCAGCGGGCCAAGCTGCTCCAGGAACAATCGCGGCTGGAACATGCCCTATCTCAATCCATGACGCAACGGGAAGAAACGGAACGGCAGCAGCAAGAGGTCGCCGCCGTGCTGTCGGATCGTCAACGCCGATTGACCATCCAGGAGACGGCCATGACCGAGGTAAACGGACAGCTCTCGGCTCAGGATGCCACGCTTGATGAAAACAAGACCCGGCTGTTCGAGGCGCTCGCCGCGATGACCGAAGTGAAAAATCAGACCGCCTCGCTTGAATCACGGAAGAGAGAGATAGAACGCATCCAGGAAAAGGGCCGGGCGGAGTTATCATCGGTCGAGCTCCAGCTTGACCAGGCCGGGCAACACCTGGCGTCCGAGCAGTCCCGCCGGGCCGTGCTGATGGAAGAGACGGCCCGCATCGAGGCGGAACAGTCCCGTTGGGCCGCGGCGCTGGCCGGCCGGCAGGCCGCACTTGGGACCTTGACCGATCAAATGAATCGTCTTCGGGAAACCGTCACCCTCACGCAGGCGCGGCTCGCCTCGCTTCTCGAGAACGAAAAGTCCATCACCACGACACAGACCGGAATACGCGCGATGCTTCTGGAACAGCCGTGGGTGAACAACCGGCTGCATGGAATGGTGGCCGATCTTCTGGATGTCCCAAAAGCCTATGAGCCGGCGATCGAGGCCGTTTTGGGCGACCTTCTCCAGGGCTTATTGATGGACGACCACACAACGATCAAGGAGATCATTGCCCAGATAAAATCATCCCATCGGGGACGCGGGCTGTTTCTGCCCCGGACCCCGCGGTCCCGGATGACGCCCAGCTTCCCTAACCCGGGTACCCTGGCCGGAATCGTGGGCCCGGCACTGGAAAAGATCATCGTCAAACCCGGCTACGAGGCCGTGGCCCGGATCCTTCTCGGCCACGTACTGATCGTCCAGGATCTCGACACCGCCCTCTCACTCTGGAACGGAAATCCGATCGGCTATACGATCGTAACGCTGGAGGGCGAGGTCGTTTCACCCGAAGGCCTGCTCTGGGGAGGACACCGGACCGAAACACAGCAAGGCCTTCTCAAGACCCGCCGCGAAATACGTGAAGTGGAAGACGAAGCGGTCCGGCTCAAAACCGAGCTGGCCCGGACCGAGGCCGAGAAATCCGCGCTGAACGCGGAGCTCGACCGGCTGATCCGGCTTCAACAGGACATTGCGGTACAACGTCAGCAGCAGGAATCCGACGGTGCAGCGCTTCGGCAGACGATCGCCCTTCTGGAAGCCGACCGCACCCGGCTGGAAGAACGACGCGGCCTGCTTCAGGCCGAACAGGCCCAGGAAGCCCGGGACGCCGGCACGGTCGAGCGGGCACTGGCCGAAACCCTCCGCCGACTGGAGGACCGGCTTCAAGAACAGCAGCGGATCGAGACTGAGCTCGCGCGTCTTCAAGAAACGGCCAAGGATCTCTCCGAAAAACGCGAAACCCTTCGGGCCGAGGTAACGCAGTTAAAGGTGGATGTCTCGGCGCTGATCCAGCGGGAAGCGGCGCTGTCCCGGGAACAGAATCGCCTTCAGGACGAACAGGCCGCCTTAAAAGAACAACAGCTTCGTCATGCCACCGAGGCCGCGAGTCTGGAATCGAAAGGGCTCGCGGACCGCCGGGATATTCAGGAGACCGAAAAAGCCATCGGCGTCCTGGGCGCTCAACTCTCCGAAACGCAGAATCGGCTGTCGGTCGAGACCGAATCCTACACGACCGATCTGGGACAGATCAAACAGCTCGAAGACCGGCTGGGCCGGACCCGGGCCGAGCTGGGCCGCGTGGAAAAGACACTCAATGAGATGGAGGTGCGGCAGACCGAATTGACCCTCCGGATCGAGCATCTGACCGAGCAGGCCTCGACCCATTACCGGACCGTCCTCGAGACCGAGGCCGGAGAGATGACCGAATCGGCGGACTCGATGGATCCGATCCAGACCCGGGAACGCCTGACCGAACTGCGCGCCAAGCTGGACCAGCTGGGGCCGGTGAACCTGGCCGCGATTGATGAATACAAGGAGCTGGACGAACGGCATCGCTTCCTGACGACGCAGGAGGCTGATCTTACCCAGTCCATCGAGGACATGCAGTCGGCCATCTTGAAGATCAATCGGACCACCCAGGAGATGTTTCACGCGACCTACACACTGCTGCGCGAAAAATTCAAGGAGGTCTACCGGAATTTCTTCGTGGGCGGCGAGGCCGACCTGGTCTTACTCGACGAGCATAACGCGCTGGAATCCGGGATCGAGATCGTGGCCCAGCCGCCGGGGAAGCGACTGAAGAGCATCACCCTCCTGTCCGGGGGGGAGAAGGCCCTGACCGCGATCGCGCTGCTGTTCGCCAGCTTCCTGATTCATCCCAGCCCGTTCTGCGTGCTGGACGAGATCGACGCGCCGCTGGACGAGGAAAACATCCGCCGCTTCCTCAAAGTCCTGCGCCAGATGACGGACCATTCCCAGTTCCTGATCATCACGCACAACAAGCGGACGATGGAGCACGCCGATCTTCTCTACGGCGTCACGATGGAAGAGGCAGGGGTGTCCAAGCTGGTCTCGGTCAAGCTGGAGGCCAACGGCAACGGCCACGCCGCCGTTAAACCCGCCGTTCGCGCGGCCGAAACCTCACCCACCGCGACGGCGTAAT
>CAKKOZ010000075.1:0-8983 GCA_919901335.1 Nitrospiria bacterium
TCTCAAGTGATCCGGCCGTGCTGGTCTGGAGTAGCGCCGTCCCGAGCGCGTATCCTGCTCCAGACCTCCTTCAAGGTTCGGGCCGCAGCGAGCCTATCAACGGCCGGACTGCGGTGCTGGGTGGAGGCGCGCCGTTTGCGCGGCGCGAGAGCCTGTCGGCGGGTGGTGCCGGACGGGCGCTCCGAAACTAGTAGAGGACGAGATATGCTGATGCTGAACAGGGTTCGGGGGCACGCAGCGAGCAAGAGCGGCCTGCTCTTGAAAGCCGTGGAGGTTCGACAGCTTCAGGACGAGATCACGGAGCTACGAGAGCTTTCCTCGAAAGCGGAGAAGATGAAGCGCGTGCTGGTCAGGGTGAGCAACCCGATGCTATGCACGAGGAGGACGGCGGCCTTCCCTGACAACGGCAAGGTGCTCCTCTGCGTCGACCTCCTCGACAAGAGCGAGTGGTGTGCCTCGTGCATCGCCAGGATCGCGGGGGTGTATTGATGCCTCGACCTCGGGACCTCGTCCTGAATCGCGTCAACGTCTTCCTGTTTATGGAGGAAATCGGGGGCTGTTGTACGGCAAAAGAGCTCGCGGAAGAGTTTGGAGTCTCGATATTCACGGCATCTACGCGTCTTCGGCACTACAAAAAGCAGAAATACGTCAAAAGAATCGGAGTTGGAGGCGGCCGAGGGCAAAATCGGGGGTATGTTTATATCCTACAATCCATGGGACGGAAGACGCTCGACTACCAGCTTTTCTTGTTGTCGCGCGCGACAAGCACAATTTTGGGGTGAAAACACCCTGAATCCTTCCGCGAAGAGGCAGGAAGCTCCTTCCGCGTTGAGGCAGTAGATCCCGCGTTGAGGCAGGATATACCTATGCTTCCTTCATTCCTTCCGCGATCGCAACTAAGAACCTTCCGCGAAACAGGTGCATCCGCGTTCAGGCAGGATATACACGCGGACTAGGCAACTGCAATGATCATGCCATGATCTATTGGTCGACGTATGTCCTGCCTCAACGCGGGTGGTCTATGCTGCCTCAACGCGGGAAGTCCTGCCTCAACGCGGAAGGATCTGTCGCGCGCGACACGAAGGCCAGGAAGAACCCTTTTCCCTTGTTGCCCTGTTCCCCCTTCTCCCAGGCCAGATTGATGGCTTCCATGGCCCTCTGAGGCTCCCCAAAGGCCTTCCAGAAAGGAGGCGCTGGACAGCTTTCGCGGACGCGGTTACGGTTTCTGACGTAGGCGAGGTGGCTCCAAAGGTGCTCTCCTTCCCCCGGTCGCTCCCGCGCGAGTCGCCCGCCTACAACTCCTCTTACTGCACAGGAGAACATCCATGATCCTCAAGACTTTTGCTTTCCTCGCTCTCTTCATGCTCGCCGGCTGCGGTGGCGACGAGAAGGACGACAATCCGCCCAACGTGTGCGCCCTCGTGAAGGAGCAGCACTACGGCAAGCCAACGTTCACCACCGTCGTCAACAGCCCGGACAACGGCGAGAGCTGCATCGTCCTCACGCTCGAGCACTTCAATTCCCCGAGCCCGTCGGACGATTCTCCGGACAACCCCAACGAGGTGTGCCTGAAAGAAGAGTTCGAAGATGAAGGCAACTGCCTGCAATACCAGAAATGTACGGAGACCAACGAGGCCGGCACGAAGATCACGATGGAGTTCTCGACGGAGATCAAGAAGGACGGCACCTTCGTCAGCGGGATGACCGTCACCCTGGTCGGTGCTAGCGGTACGATCGCCTGCGTCTACGGGTTCGAGGGCAGGCCACAAGGATAGCCCCGAACAAACCTCCTCCTCTTTCCTCTTGCCAATCCCGAATCGACGGGGTAGCCTTCCTCCGACGTCGCCTGAACGCCCCGGAGGATCTACATGCCCTCTCCCGAACGGCTCTACTCGGAAATCACCGGCACCATCACGGGCGCATCCGACGAGATCGTCTTCTACCACGGGCTGATGGATGGCTCCGGCCAGCTCGCGCCCGATCACGTCGACCTCGAGTTCACGCAGACCCAGGAGTCGGGAGGAACCGGCGGCGCCGCAACGGACCACCGGCTGACCTTCACCGGTCTTCCTGTCGCCGCCGAGACAGCCACCATCGGCTCCGCAGGCTTCTCCGAGGTCTGGACCGCTCGCGCCGCGCGCGCCCTGCCGTACGAGTTCACCATCGGCGCCGACGCCACCGCCACCGCCGTCAACTTCGTCGCCGCGTTCAACCAGGACACGTCGCAGAACCTCTGCGCCGATGCTCAGGCGGCCGGGGTCGTCCGGATCCGCAGCGCCCGTTCGCCCGGCGGCGTCTTCGAAGTCGGCGTGCGGGATCTCAGCGCCGAAGCCGAAGGCCTCACCAACGCCACATGGGCCACCACGAGCGCCGGAGCCGGCAACGTCGCCGGCCAGCCCGGATGGTCCGTCATCACCAAGGACACCAACAAGGCCGTCCTCCGCATCCGTGGGCTCGAGTCCACCGATTCCCTCACCTTCCGGGTGCGGGCTTGGCGGATGCACTCGATGATCCGCTCCACCACGCCGGCCACAGTCGTCGCAGATGCGGCCACGGCGCTCGGATCCGTCCTGCCGACTCTCACGGGGACGGATGGCTCCGTCACCGCAGGCTCCGCCGTCTTCACGTCGGCAGGTGCCACCTTCGTCACCTCCGGTGTTCGCGTGGGCGATCTTCTGGTCATCACCGAGCCCGACGCCACCGTCGCCAACATCCGCAACAACGGGGTCTACCCGATCACGGCGGTCACCGCGACCACGCTGACGTGCACTACTCCCGGAAGCCTCGGCTTCCGCGTCACCCAGGCCACCCTCGACTGGTCCATCGGATTCGGTGTCCACACCAGGGGCACGGAGTACGGCGCCGCCAACGCGTCGATCGCCCAGGTGCCGTTCGCCCTCCCCGGTGACACCGCCCACTCGCAGGCCTCGCCCGCGACGGACGTCGACCTGCCCGGCCTCGCCATCGAGACGGCGGAGCTCGCCGCTGGTGCCCTCGCGGACAGCGCAGCGGGTCGCGCGAAGATGGCGACCTTGTTCTTCGACGCTGGCGCAGACGCCGCCAACGCGCTGGCGAAGTTCGATGACGCCTTTTGGGCGGCCTCGGCCACCGCTCGTGGCAAGTTCGCAGCCGGCTTCCTCGGAGCCGATGCGACCTCGCGGGCCCTCATGGCTGCCGGGTTCTTTACCAATACCGAGCTCTCCTCGCAGTTCGCATCCGGGGCCCGACCCGCTGCCGCACGCGGTTCGGCCATGCAGGCCCGGATCAACATCGGCACCGTCCCCGCCAACGGCGAGACGATCACGATCGGCGCGAACGTCTTCGAGTTCCGTACCTCGACTCCTCCGGCCGCCGGGACCGCAGGTCGGATCTGGGTCTACGAAGGTGGAGGCGTCGTCGCCACCGCTCGGGCGAACCTCGTCAACGCCATCAACAACGTCGTCGATGCTCCGAACATCACCTACAACGGCGCCGTGACGGAGACGTTCATCTCGTCTGCCGTCGCCGCCGTCATCACCGTCGTCTCCGCAGCAACCGCTGGCGGGGCCATCGCTGCCTCTGGAACCGCGACCGCCGTGAGCGAGACCCTCGGTGCCGCAGCCGACGTGTGGGACGTCAACGTGCTCGGTGTGCTGCACGGCGGGAAGGCCGAGAACACCCGTGCATCCGGCATGGCCGGTGGCGTGATCTCCGCAGGCCACATCACCAGAGGCACGATCACGTTCAACTTCCCCTTCACGCCAACGCGCTGCATCCTCGTGAACCGCATGAGGCCGCAGAACGAGGCATACGTCATCACCGGCCAGTCCGTCGTTCTCACGACCGCCGCCGGAGCAACCCCGAACAACCAAGCCGGCGATGTCGTGGACGTGTTCGCCTGGGAGTAGACCCTCTCGATACCTCCCCCAACAGGGCCGACTGACTCCCGGCCCGTTGATCCCCAAACACCCCCGGTTGGACCATCCGATCGGGGGTGTTCTTTTGTTCTTGACTTCATCGACCTGTCCGCATATTCCTTCCTGTCAGGAGGTACTATGCTGAAGCCGATCTCGAAGAAGTCCGCAACCAAGAAGCCCGCAACCGAGAAAACCAACGGAGGGATCAAGGAGAGCTCCATGACGCAGGCCATTGCCTTGCGTGCCGAATCGTCCACCATCAACCGCTACCTGCTCAAGAAGCGCTCGAAGGCCGTTGCCGGTGTGGCGCCGACGAACGGAAGGCGTGCCAGCCTCCAAGACCGTATCGCGGAGATCGACACGCTCCTCGCCAAGGGGACGAAGGAGTGGAGCGTCCCGGTCGGAAAGCCGAAGAAGGGCGACAAGCGTGAGTCCATCAAGCGTGAGCTGCCGCTTCGTCCGACCGAGATCGCACGTCTTCTCCAGAAGAAGATGTCCCTCGTCAATCGGCTCTCCCATGGCTCCGTCCGCAAGTCGTCGGCCAAGACCGTCGATCTGCGTGCAGAGTTCCTGCGGGTGCTCCCGGCGTGGGCACAGAGGAAGGGCTACTCCAGCGAAGTCCTGACCACCATCGGTGTTTCCATGGCCGACCTCGTTGAGGTAGGTATCGTGAAGATGGAGCATCAGGAGACCGTCACGGACACCGGCACGGAAGTCGCCATCGACTAGCTCTGCTGTTTCGTCCTTGACGGCCTCGCGATCCCATCCTAGATTACCTTCCGTGCTCTCGCTCAACGACTTCCACGGGTACATTTTGGTTATCCGTTCCAAAGCCACGGCTGACGCCTATACCGAGGGCGCCAAGCGGCTGACCGTATTCATGCGTCGTAGAGGAATTACCTTCGCAGATGCCCCGCGCACCCTGCTCATGGACTTCGCTCATACCCTCGGGCGTGAAGGACTCGCCGCCCGCTCCATGCGGTTGCGGATCGCCGGCGCCAAGCGGTTCATCCGATGGCTCGAAAGCAACGGGGTCGCCGTTCCTCGATTCGAAGAGACCGACATTCCCAAGCCGACCACTAAGGTCCAGGCCCACATCGACACCGACGTTCTGATGCGGTTCCTTGATTCCGTGAAGGCACGACCAGAGCCCTACCGCACCGTGATCCTCCTCCTCCCCTTCACCGGGCTGCGGGTGGAGGAAATGTGCTCCCTCAAGGTCTCCTCCCTACGACGGGACAACGGGAAGCTCTCCCTCGTGTTCCTCGGTAAGGGCAGGAAGGAGCGTCTTGTTCCTGTCTCGGCCGAAGCCAAGCGTATCCTCGACATCTACGCCGCTTACCGGTTTCCGATCCGCTCACGGTGGCTTTTCCCAACCCCGAGCGACCCGACAAAGCCGATCACACAAGGGCTCGTCCGTCACCACGTCTACCTCTCTCGTGGAGAGACGGACCTTGCCTGGATTACTCCCCACAAGCTCCGGCACGTCTTCGCTACCTTGCTTTCCGAAGCGGGCGTCCGCATCGAGGTCATCCAAGAGCTTCTCGGACACGCCTCCATCCTCACCACGAGGATGTACGTCCACCCGTCCAACGGTGCGATGCAGGACGCCGTAGAGCAGATGCCGGAGGTTGGGACGTGATCAATCTCTCCTCGAAGCTCCAGAAGAAGCTCTGGATCTTCACCAACGCTTACATGATTGGAGCGAAGGTGAGCTTCCTCGAGATCCGGGACATCATTGTCCAGCTCGAGCGACTGGCCGACGATGACGCCGGATCCGAAGAGCTTGAATCCAAACTTCATGAATTGGGAGAGCAGGCCGGCAAGAGGTTTCCGCCGCCACTCAAGTTCATCCAAACGACGCTCGACATGATCGAGTTCGCAGTCAGGCTACGAAGGAGGGTTCGATGAGTACGGAAGCAGGGGGAGACCTGGGCGACCTGTTGGGAACCGCCACAAGCGAGGCCGGGAACGGAACCGAGGTCACGACGGTAGAGGCGAAGAAATCAGCGGAAGTCGCCAGAGCTGCCTCCGTCGTCGCCAAAGCGGCACGGGACAAGGCCAAGGCCGATGCCACCGCCATCAAGGACGCTCGGGTTCCCTCTCCCACGCGGGTTGAGGCTCTCGCCAACGCCCGCGAGGAGCTCGCCGTACGCGCCATCCTGCCGGACGCCGACCGGATCCGCATCAAGCGCCGGGAGCCGGATGGAAAGATTTTCCCGATCCAGGACTACACCGCTGCCGAGATCGCTCTGGACGGCGATATCCCGGCCTTCATCAACAAGCGCATCCGGCCGAACTTCGGGGACTTCGACTACATCGTCTACGTCCTGCGTGGCGGGGACGAGATCGCGCACTCGACCATCCCACGGCAAAAGGCCCGCGAGGACGGCGAGGGCAACATGACGATCGCCGTGATGAAGCAGATGATCGAGGTACTCCAGCAGCGGAACGCGGCACCTGTCGCGCAGGCTCCGTCGATGTCCGACGAGCTGACCAAGCTCATGGCCCTCATGCAGGGCCAGGGCGGCAGCGGGAAGCTCGACCCGACGATGATCATGATGATGCCGATGCTCAAGGAAGCGATGAAGCCTTCGCCGTCGTCCGACCCGGCTCTCCAGATGATGACGACGTTGCTCGAGCGCATGGAGCGGTCGGAGCGGGATCGAGAGCGGGCCCCGGCGGAGTTCCCGACGTTGCAGTCGCCACCGCCGGTGGACGAAAGCAAGGGCATGGCCGAGCTCGTGACCTCCCTCGCCGCTGCGCTCAAGCCGGCCGAACAGCCCCGGTCGGAATCGCTATCCGTGAAGGACATCATCGAGCTGATGAAGCTCAACGCTCCGCCGCCACCCAAGGCCGGGATGACGGCTGGGGAGATCCTCGGCCTCATCACCACGGCGATGCCGTTGATCACGCAGATGACCGGCGGCGGTGCGAAAGAGGAGTTGCGAGACTTGCGGGCAGAGCTTCGGGAGGTCCGGGGTGAGAAGCGTAGCGTCAAGGCCATGCTCGAGGAGGTCAAGGAGACCCAAGAGCTCGCCCGAGCGCTCGTTCCCGTGGATCCTCATGAGCAGCAGGCGGCGAGTGTCGGGGAGTGGACCGGCATGGTGAAGCACATCTACGACGGTCTTCCAGGCGTGCTGGCAGCGGCGAAGGACGTCTTCATCGAGGTCCGGAAGGCGAAGCAGGCCGGTGCAACCCAAGAGGATCTTGGAGTCGAGCCATCTCCTCCAGCGGCTGGCAAGGTGCGGTTGGAGCTGACGGAGGCGGCAGAGCAAGCCCTGGTGGCGATGGGGAACGAGGAGACAGACGAAGGGGTGATGCAGGCAGGGTTCAACTTCCTCGTCGCGGTGTCCGTTCTCGGTGGCTGGAAGAAGTACATCGCCAACCTCATCCAGGCGTCCAAGGTCGGCAACAAGGTGAAGGTGCTCGCCATCCTCAAAGGCATCCTCGGAGCGATGGTCGACGCCGAGAAGCTCGACATCGAAGCGGCGCAACGGGCCTACGGTGTCTTCGAAGAGAGCGTGGACGACGTGATGGAAGCCCTTGCAAAGGCAGCGAAATGAACGCGAGTATCCTGGCGATGGACGGCCAGCGCGTGCGCTTCAGTCCTGATGGGTCTCCGTGCCAGAGGCATGAGGATTCGTACGACGATCGTGCGCGTCACGACCTCACCAAGGTTCTGCGGACGCACGTCTTCCCGAGGATCAAGGTTCCCGGGGAGGACGGATGCTGCGGCTGCGTACTGGACAGCCTTCTCACGGCGATGGCGGTGGTCAACGCCAAGCACGTTACCCACCTGAACTGACGGCTTGACCGGGCCGCCTCACGGCCCTACGCTCGCTCGCATGAAGGCCACCGATTTCATCATGGCCGCCGGCTCGATCCTGGCTGGCATCAAAACCCTCGCAGACGGGTTCGGTGAGATCGCAGAGGCCACGGGTCGGGTCAACTTCAAGCCGGAGGCGAACGGGAACGCTCCGGTGGCGACGTCGCATCACGTCGGCCGGGACATCAAAGAGCGCATCCACCACATCAAGGACATGACGCAGAAGGGGATGCGGAGTCCGGTGGTACGGGCCTTCGCCGTCCGAGTGCTCTCCTCGCGGTGCGCTCGCTGCGAGGGCTGCAAGAAGCTCAACGTCGTCACCGACATTGCGAAGCACATCAATCCCCGGCCAGGTCTCGTTCGCGGGATCGTTCAAGGGAACGAGTGGGTGTGTGGCAACTGCAACACCATGAACGCCATTGGCAAGACGACGTGGTGTGTTCCCGAGAAGAACTGGCGATCGGAATGCGAGGCGATCTTCGAAGCGGTACGTTCGCACATCAGGTACACACGAGACATCGAAGGGATCGACACCTACCAGCATCCGGTACGCACGCTGGAGTGGGGTGGAGGCGACTGTGACGACTACACCATAGTCCTGGCCTCGATGTTGAAAAGTGTCGGCTATCCAGTGAAGGCCAGAACGATGGAGCAGCGGAGAACACCCAACGGGCAACGTGTTGGACAGTGGGGACACATCCTCCTCATCGTCGGCGTACCTCCGCAGAAGCCCGGTGGCTGGCTCCCGCTGGACGCCTCGGTGGACAAGCCGGCGGGTTGGTATCCGCCGAAGCAGATGATCTACCGGACGCAGGACTTCGACCTGTGAGCCTCGAGGTCTTCGATCTCGGGGCGACGCAGCCGGATATTTCGGTGGTGATCGAGCCGCTCCTCCGCGAGTACGAGAAGAGGATTCGGCCTCATGCGGGCTGGCTGGAGGAGCAGGGGCACAACGCAGCGAAGCTGGCTCTCGCAAAGGCACTCGGGTCCAAGAAGCGTCCAGCAGGCGGTGGTGGAGCCCCGGGCCAGCCTGCGCCGCCCGCCTGGGTGGACCGTCTGCTTTCCCCGGTGATCGAGCCGTTCGGCAAGGGGTTCAAGGACGAGGCGATCAAGCTGACGAAGCCCTATGTCGTTGGCGGAGTCGTGGTGATTGTCGCGAGCGTAGGACTCGCGTTTTTCGCGGGTCGCGCTTTCGGCAAAAGAAAGTTGCTTGACACGACTCGCGTAGGGTCGTAGGCTCCTTTTCGCAACGGAGGAA
>CAKKOZ010000075.1:9083-11130 GCA_919901335.1 Nitrospiria bacterium
GAAGGAGGGCTTTCACGATGCCCGAGATCATCACGATCGAAGGCTTCGCGGAGCCCGGGGCTACCCCCGGCAAGAAGTACCGGAAGGCAGGCCGGGGCCTCCGTGAGGTGATCAGCGTTCGGAGGTCCGACAAGAACAACGACGTCTGCGTCGTTGACCGATTCGGGGCTCCGGGCGATGCTGGCGGGATGAGGATGGCGGATCTCTGCCGAGCAGCAGGAATCCCCAAGATGTGGGCTGGCGGAAAAACCGTCGAGCTGAACGGTCTGGAGGATCAGATGGCGCAGGATCTCGTGGAGTTTCCGGACATCGAAGGGCTCGAAGACCTCGACGCCCTCTTTCCGATGGACTTCCTGAAGTCCGGCGCCCTCGGTACCGGGGTCTACGTCGGCGCCCGCCTCCTGGGCGACGCAGCGAAGTTCATCCCCGGGCCCTGGTGGGGCCGGACGCTCGCGAAAGGCGCCGCCGGTGTCCTCGCCGGTCGCCTGCTCTGGAACATCAACCGGGACGCCGGCCTCGTGTCGGTCTCCACGCTGCTTGGCAGCGCCCTGTACGACGACCTCGCGAAGCCTCAGCTCGCGAAGTTCCTGCCGGCCGTCTTCGGCTCGGTGGACGTGGAGGAGACGCGCCTGCTCGGTGAGCTGACCCCGGAGGAGCGTGAGCTGCTCGGTGGCGCGGTCGAGACGGACGAACCCCGGCATCAGATGCTCGGCGGGCAGGATCTCGAGAACCAGGACACCGGCGACGCGGCGAGCCGTAGGGACTCGATCGAGGTTCAGGGCTTCAACCAGATCGGCAGCTTCCTCCAGTAGGAGCTGCTTCAACAAGGGACTCGCGAGGGCGGCTGGCCGCACTCGGGCACGTACTCAAAGGCAGGAGAGCGATCATGGCCGGTCAGATTCAGACGATTCGTGGCGTGCCCGGTGGGATCATGGTGGACGGCGAGGCCAAGGTGCTCACCGAGGTCTACGACGGCTACAAGTGGGACACCGTGGCGGTCCACAACTCCGGCGCAGCGGTCGCCAGCGGTCAGCAGTTCTACTACTTCCGTGACCTCACGGACAAGAACCTGATCGACTGCAACATCACCCAGCAGCGGCGCATCAGCCGTGGCGAGGAGATGGAGGTCAAGACCATCGGCGCCCACGTCTCGTGCCGTCAGCCGGACGGTGCCCAGCAGGCGACGCTGGACATCATGTGGGCCGTCGAGCGGCTCTACCTCGAGCTGAAGGTCAACAAGAAGCCCGTCTCGGAAGGCCCGATCGCGGTCTACCAGTCGGGCCTGGGCGTCACCGGCTACTCGAGCCGTACGACCACCGACGTGCTGACCAACGGCGTCGCGAGCCAGGCGGCGGTGCGCCCGCTCTACAAGAACATCGACCTGACGTCGGAGCACGACATCGAGGGTCAGATGACGCACTTCTCGGCGGCGTGGCTCACGACCTACACGGCGCCGACCATCGCGGCGGCCGACGCGATCCTCCTCCGCCTGTTCCTGGGCGGCCGGATCAAGGTCGGCATCACCCGGGGCTAGTCCTCGGGAGTTCCGCCGGAAGAACGGGTGGCCGGCACGTTCGCCTCCACCCAAGGGTGTGGCGAGGTGAACGGCCGTGAGTGATCTCATCGCAGCGTCGGGTGACGACCTCCTGCGCTTCCTCGCAGACGCGAAGAAGCTGCCGCCGCACCTTGCCAAGCCCGGCTTCCAGTCCTTTCGGGTCACGACCCTCACGGCGACGGTTTCCCCGGCGAGCGGACAGGTCCGCGTCAATCCGGACTACGACTTCATCGTCACGCGGATCGTCGCGTACGTGCAGCCGCTTGCCGCCGACACCCTCCTCATCTCGCAGCACGCGTACATCAACTTCCGGACCTCTGGCCGGCAAGCGGACTGGTTCGACCAGAACGTCTGCATGGCGCACTTCCTGCTCGGCAATGGAGGAGATGGAACCAGGCCGTCTGCAGTCGGTGGCGGGGCGCAGGGGATCCACCTGGACATTCCGATGTTTTGCCCGGCGGGCGCCGATATCCAGGCGACGTTCTACGGCGA
>CAKKOZ010000076.1 GCA_919901335.1 Nitrospiria bacterium
CTCACGACCGAGATGGTCCGTGTCCCGGGCAGTTGGTTTTTGATGGGCAGCACCGAGCAGGACGGCCGGATCGGGTTTGAGATCGGGGTGGACGAGCTCCCGCAACAGAGGCGTTATGTCCGGGCCTTCTCCATGGACCGCACCGAGGTGACGGAGGCCCAGTACCTTCAATTTTTGGAGGCGACCGGTTCGAAAAAATATCCGGGTTACTGGAAAGAGGCCGGCCGTGCGGATCACTTCCCTGAAGGATACGATCATTATCCCGTGTCGGATATCGACTGGTTCGACGCAGTCGCTTACTGCCGATGGGCCGGCAAGCGCCTGCCCTCGGAGGCCGAGTGGGAGAAGGCCGCGCGAGGGACGGACGGACGCCTCTATCCGTGGGGCAACCGGTTTGAGCCCGGCCGCGCCAATACGCTTGAGACCAGCGCGGTTTATCAATCGCCGGAAGGCCAGGCGTCTTATGAGGTTAAAGGTTGGAAGGCCCCGGTGGGAAGCCACCCGGACGATATCAGCCCGTACGGGGTGTACGACATGGCCGGCAATGTCAAGGAATGGACCGCGACCGGTTATCAATCCTATCCGGGAAATACGTTCAAGACGGTGAAGGATTCCGGGACGTTCAAAATCATCCGCGGCGGGTCGTATCTGACGGAGGCCGTCTTTGCAAGAACCGCGGCGCGGCTGGCCGTCCTGCCGACGATCGGGCCCCGTGAGACGGACGGCTGGCATTCGGATTATACCTACGGGTTTCGATGCGCGAAGTGAGTTGAAGATCGTGAGATGGGATGAAATGGTACGTCGTTTTAGGAGTCCTGATGATGGCGGGTTGTGGGGTTTTACGGTCCACCCATTACCCATCACCTATCAACTCTCAACTTCTTTACGGTTCTAATCGGGACGGGGATTGGGAAATTTATCGAATGAATGTGGCAACGGGGAAAGAAGAGCGATTGACTCGAAGTCGCGGCGATGACCTCTGGCCGGTTCCCTCCCCGGACGGGAAACGGATCGCGTTTGTCTCAACCCGGGACGG
>CAKKOZ010000077.1 GCA_919901335.1 Nitrospiria bacterium
GCAGAACCTTTCCAGGCATTCGCAAATCTGTCGGGCCCGCGCCATGGCCTTTTTAGGCTCCGAATCCATCAGAATCACGTGGCCCATTTTTCTCCCCGTCCGGATGGCATGTTTTCGGTAATGGTAAATGCGGCCCCCCTGAATGGACAGAAGCTGCCTTAACCCCTCAGGTGAGTGCAGCCACTGGATTTCATCTCCCAGTATATTAATCAGCACCGCGGCAGAGAGGAGATGGGACGCGATGAGAGGAAGCCCGCAAAGGGCCCTCACCTGCTGCTCAAACTGAGATACGGAGCAGACATCCATCGTATAATGCCCCGAATTATGGGGCCGGGGGGCAATCTCATTAATGAGGATTTCCCCCTGATTCATGAGAAACATCTCCACACAGAATACGCCCGCTTCGCCGAGCGCCGTCACGGCTCTGCTTGCGAGGGAAATGATCCGAGGGACCAGATCTGAATCAATCTCTGCCGGCACCTGGCTCATCCGGAGGATCCCGTTTTCATGCCAGTTCTCAGCGATGGGATAGGTTTGAACGCTCCCGTGTTCGCCCTGGACTACGATGATGGATAATTCCTTGAGATAAGGGACCCGCTTTTCCATGACCCATCCGGTTGGGCGGGGTTGATTCTGGAAAAACTCGGACAGGGCCGTCACCTCATTGGATCGCTCGAGGTGCCACTGTCCATGCCCATCGTACCCGGCGGTTGCCGTCTTTAAGACGCAGGGTAGACCCAACGCTTCGGCCAGCCGGGGCAGGGCCTTTGGATCCTGGAAGGCATGAAAGGGCGCGATCGGAAGTCCCTGTTCGCTGAGAAAGCGTTTCTGACTGATCCGATTTTGAAGGAGGCGCAATACACGGCTTTCCGGGTGGACCGTGACTTTCTTCTCGATCATCTCAACCAACCGTGCCGGAATATTCTCCCATTCGTATGTGACGGCTTTGGTTTCACTCAGGAAGGATCGAATCGCCCGGGGGTCGTCGAAGTCTGCGCCAATAAACGTATCCGCCCAGGAGCGGGCGGGTGCTTTCGGATCAGGATCCCACACGACGACCCGATATCCCATTCGCTTGGCGGCGGCGGCGAAGAACATTCCAAGCTGCCCTCCCCCGAGCACTCCGATTTGATCCCCGGGAAGGATCATTCAGCTTCCGTCCAAGACCGATTGGGTTTGTTCTGCGCGAAAAGCCAGCAGGCGCTTCCGGATATCGGGATATTTTAAAGCCAGGATCTCGGCCGCCAACAGGGCCGCATTTTCCGCCCCTCCAATGGCCACCGTGGCCACCGGGATTCCCCGCGGCATCTGGACGATGGACAAAAGGGAATCCAGGCCGCGCAGATGTTGGGTGGGGATGGGAATGCCAATGACGGGAAGGTGCGTCTTGGACGCGATCATTCCCGGAAGATGCGCGGCGCCGCCGGCACCCGCAATAATGATTTCCAGCCCGCGTGCCTCGGCCTCCCGCGCATATCGAAACATCTGGTCTGGTGTCCTGTGGGCCGAGACCACCCGAAGCTCCGCGGCGATGCCCAGCGATTTGAGTCTGCGTTCAGCCTTTTTAAGAATCGGCAGGTCGGTCTTGCTCCCTCCGATAATTCCAACCAGAAAAGTCTTAAGGCGTGCCTTCATCATTCTCCACCAGGTCATGAGCGTATCGTAGTTCAGTCGTGTCATTATAATGAAATATGCCTGGATACGCAACCGCAACGAATGGGGCTTGCCCTTGCACCGGATTTTGTGTGAAAATGGACCTTGGGGTGCCGTCATGAAACCGAAAACGATGTTCGAAAAAATCTGGGAGGCCCACGGCATCCATGAAGAGGCCGGCCAGCCTTCCCTCCTCTATATCGACCGCCACCTCGTGCACGAGGTCACTTCGCCCCAGGCCTTCGAGGGCCTTCGCCTGACCGGCCGCCGCGTGCGCCGGCCGGAGCTGGCCTTTGCCACGATGGACCACAACGT
>CAKKOZ010000078.1 GCA_919901335.1 Nitrospiria bacterium
TCCGTCTTTTCTAAATGACGCTCATCATAGATTGACCTTTCGCAACCGAAGCGCATTCATGATCACCGATACCGAGCTGAAGCTCATGGCGGCGGCAGCAATCATGGGTGACAGTAATAAGCCGAACACGGGATAGAGCACACCCGCGGCAATGGGAACACCGAGTGCGTTATAGATGAACGCAAAGAACAGGTTCTGACGGATGTTGCGCATCGTGGCGCGGCTCAAACGACGGGCGCGTACGATACCGCGCAGATCCCCCTTGACCAACGTGACACCGGCACTCTCCATGGCCACATCGGTGCCGGTCCCCATGGCGATCCCCACCTGGGCTTGGGCCAAGGCCGGGGCGTCGTTGATTCCGTCGCCTGCCATGGCCACGATCCTCCCCTCCGCCTGAAGCTTTTTGACCACATCGGCTTTCTGCTCCGGCAGGACCTCGGCCTGCACCTGGTCGATTTTGAGTTTCCCGGCCACGGCCTCGGCCGTCTTGCGGTTGTCACCCGTGAGCATCACCACCTGAATCCCTTCGCCATGCAGATCGCGAATCGCCTCGGGGGTGGTCTCTTTGATGGGATCGGCCACACCAATTAAACCGACGGCTTTCCCGTCAATACTCAAAAACATGACGGTTTGACCCTCGGACCGCTGTCTATCCGCCTGTTGCGGCAAACCGCCGGCATCAATCCCGAGGCTCTCCAACAGCTTGAGATTGCCCAGCGCGACCTGATGACCCTCCACCTCGCCGGTGGCGCCCTTGCCGGTCACCGATTGAAAGTTGTTCGTCTGCCCCAACGTGATACCTTTCTCTTCGGCGCCTCGTACGATGGCCTCGGCCAGGGGGTGTTCGCTGGCCCGTTCCAGTGTCGCGCCCAACTTCAAGGCCTCCTTCTCATCCACCCCTTCAATGGTGGTCACCGCCACCAATTTTGGTTTCCCTTCGGTCAAGGTACCGGTCTTGTCCATCACCAGTGTGTCAACCTTGCGCAGAACCTCCAGCGCCTCGGCATTCTTGAACAGCACGCCCATCATTGCCCCTTTTCCGGTGCCGACCATGATGGACATGGGTGTGGCCAGCCCCAGCGCGCAGGGGCAGGCAATGATCAATACCGCCACCGCATTGATGATCGCGTAGGCCAGCGCCGGTTCCGGTCCCCAGGCATACCAGACGATAAAGGTAATTATCGCGATCACCACCACCGCCGGGACAAAATAGCCGGAGACGGTATCCGCCAGCTTCTGGATCGGCGCGCGCGAGCGCTGGGCCTCGGCGACCCTGTGGACGATTTGTGATAGCAGCGTATCGGCGCCGACCTTTTCCGCCTTCATCAGCAGGCTCCCCGTCCCGTTAACGGTCGCGCCGATCAGCCGCTCCCCGGCCGTTTTTTCGACCGGAATGGGTTCGCCGGTGACCATGGACTCGTCTACGTTGCTCCGGCCGTTCACGACCGTGCCGTCCACCGGCACCTTTTCACCAGGCCTTACCCTCAGAGTATCCCCTACCTTGACATATTCGAGCGGAATATCCTCTTCCTTGCCATCCTCTCGAATAATGCGCGCGGTGTTGGGCGCAAGCCCCAGCAACAGTTTAATCGCCGCGTTGGTCCGGCTGCGGGCGCGCAATTCCAACACCTGGCCGAGCAATATCAGGGCGGTGATCACCGCCGCCGCCTCGAAATAAACCGGCACAACACCCATCTCGTTGAACACGGCCGCGGGGAAAATGCCGGATGCGACGGTGGCGATCACACTATAGGTCCAGGCGATGCTGACACCCAGACCGATGAGGGTGAACATGTTGAGATTGCGCGTGACCACCGACTGCCAGGCGCGCACGTAAAAAATCCAGCCGCCCCACAACACCACTGGAGTCGCCAACACCATCTCAATCCACTGGCGAAGGTTGGGATTGATGATTTCCGCCATCGCCCCGGGCCAGAACTCCGCCGCCATGGCGCTGAACAATACCGGAATGGCCAGCACGGCGCTGACCCAGAACCGGCGGGTCATGTCATCGAGCTCACGAGTATCCTCTTCGGCGGCGCCAGCGCGGGGTTCCAGTGCCATTCCGCATTTGGGACAACTGCCCGGCCCATCCTGTTCGATTTCAGGGTGCATCGGACAGGTGTAAAGACCGGCCTCCTCCGAAGGCTTCTTCTCTTTTTTAATTTCCGAACGCTTTCCTTCCTCTTTCAGGTATTGATTTGGGTTCCCTCGGAATTTCTCCAGACAACCGGCGCTGCAAAAAAAGTAGGTC
>CAKKOZ010000079.1:0-3199 GCA_919901335.1 Nitrospiria bacterium
TAGCCCATCATCAGATTCATGTTCTGGATCGCTTGCCCGGCCGCTCCTTTGACCAGATTGTCGATGGCCGTGACGATCACAAGGGTCGCGGCTTTGCGGTCGGCATGGCGATCCACGACGAGGCCGATATGGCAGTCGTTTGAGCCCTGCACGTTCCGCGTGTTGGGAAGTTCGCCCGGCGGCAGGACATGAACGAACGGCTCCCCTTTATAATAATCCCCAAACAGCTCCACGGCCTCGGCGGTCTCGATCGGTTTGTTCAGCCGGGCGTAGATCGTGGACAGGAGGCCGCGGTTGATCGGAACCAGGTGCGGGGTGAAGGTGACCGAGATCGGTTTTTTAGCCAGCCCGGACAGCTCCTGTTCGATTTCCGGGAGATGCCGGTGACGGCCGATGTTATAGGCCGAGACCGCTTCGTTCGCTTCCGGAAAATGGGTGGGCTGAGCCGGGCTCCGTCCAGCGCCGGACACGCCCGATTTGGCGTCAATGATGATGCCGCCGAGGTCCGCCATTGATTTCGCAAACAGCGGAAGCAGCCCGAGAAGCGCGCCGGTCGGATAGCAGCCCGGGTTGGCAACCAGGCGGGCCGATTTAATCGCGCTCCGATGAAGTTCCGGCAGGCCGTAGCAGGCCCGGGCCAGCAGTTCGGGATCGAGGTGAGGGGTCTTGTACCACGTTGCATAGGTCTTCGGATCTTTCAGCCGGAAATCGGCGCTGAGATCAATCACCTTTTTTTTCTTTTCGATCAGCCGCGACGCGACCGGCATCGCGGTCGTATGCGGCAGCGCCAGAAAAAACAGATCGGCCCGGCCGGTCAGGCGGTTTAAGTCCAGCGACTCCAGCGTCAACGACAGCCGTCCCTTGAGATTGGGGAAAACGCTGTCAATCGGGTTTCCGGCCGACTGCTCCGATGTGGCCGCGACCAATTTTATCCTGGGATGCAGGCTGAGCAGCCGGAGTAACTCCCCGCCGGTGTAGCCGCTCGCGCCGAGCACGGCAACCTTTAGCATTTTGTATTCTCCTTATTCCGTCTGATCCGAAAATAAAAAAGGGGCCCTGCGGCCCCTTTGAAGTGCAGCGGAATCATTGATTACCGTTTTGAGAATTGGAACCGCCGTCGTGCGCCTTTCTGGCCGTATTTTTTCCGCTCCTTCACGCGCGAATCGCGGGTCAACAGGCCTTCCTTCCTCAGATTGTCGCGCAAGGCCGTGTTGGAAATCAAGAGCGCCTTCGCGATCCCGTGGCGCACGGCGCCGGCCTGGCCCATTTCGCCTCCGCCTTGCACGTTGACCGAGGCATTGAACTGGCCTGTTGTACCGGTGACCAGAAAGGGTTGCAGGATTTGGGTCCGGTGAATCTCCCGTGGGAAGTAAGTTTCAAACGGACGGTCGTTGATCATGATCTGGCCTGTTCCCGGCTTCAGTCGGACGCGGGCCACGGCGTTTTTTCGTTTTCCGGTTGTTGCAATATCGCCTGCCGTGTTCATTCCATTCTCCTTGCGGTTCCGGCCAATTCCAGAGGTTCAAGCTTCTGAGCCTGGTGTGGATGATCGGGGCCGGCGTACACCCTCAGTTTTTTGATCATGGCGCGGCCCAATTTGGTTTTGGGCAGCATCCCTTGAATTGCATACCGGACCATTCGCTCCGGCTTTTCGCTCAACATTTTCCCGGCCGTGGTCGATTTGAACCCGCCGGGATAATCCGAGTGGTGATAATAGTGCTTGCTGACCAGCTTGTCTCCCGTAAGATGGATCCCGTTGGCATTGACGATGACGACGTGGTCGCCGCCGTCCACGTGGGGCGTAAAGGTCGGCTTGTGTTTTCCCCGCAGGATCGAGGCCACCTCGGATGCGAGGCGCCCCAGGATCTTGCCTTGAGCGTCCACCAGGTGCCAGGATCGGATGGCTTCGCTTTTCTTGGCTGAAATCGTTCTCATGACACAGCACCCTTCCTTAAGAAAAAGGGCATGGTACAACGAAAATCTTGCGCTTGTCAAGTGGATTCATCCGCATCAGCCCCTCATGAACCGCTCGATATTAGACTTTGAATGAGGTCGTCCTCTTCATCGTCCTCGTCCTCTTTGTTTTTCTCTTTCTCCTCATCCAACTCTTCGTCTTCCTCATTCCACTCCTTTCCACGGAAATACTGCAATGCTCCCGTGACAACACCGGTCAACGAATCGAAAATTTAACTTGACAGAATTCTGTACATTATTTATAATTTTGCCATTCAATCACCAGGGAGGTTCCCATGTCCATTTCACCCAGAGAC
This sequence comes from Nitrospiria bacterium, assembly GCA_919901335.1. Taxonomy (GTDB): domain Bacteria; phylum Nitrospirota; class Nitrospiria; order JACQBZ01; family JACQBZ01; genus JACQFA01. The sequence goes on from CAKKOZ010000079.1 coordinate 2,271, forward strand.
ATCATTCCCCTTACCAAAGCCCGGGCGAAGTTGACGGAGCTTTGCGAAGAGGTCCGTCAGGAGCACAGCGAGAAGATCATCACCAAGAACGGCGAGAGCTGCGCCGCCTTGATCGACGCCGACCGGCTGGATCACTACCACCGCCTGGAGCGGGAGCACGTCCATCTCACGCTTCTTGAGGAAGCGATCCGCGGGATGGAAAATGTCGCTGCCGGGAAAACCCTTTCCTTAAAAGAGTTAAAAACCCGCTATGGCCGATAGGCGGCGCGCGCCGCTCTTCACCGAGAATTTCAGCCTCAACCTTGATGCACTCCGGCTCTTTCTGGAACCGGAGGGACGCGCCGCATTTGAACGCCTCCTCGACCGTCTGTTCGATGACATCGTGCCGATGCTTTGCCGATATTCCCAGTCCGGCCGACTCTTTCTTGAGCATCCGATCCGATCGAAGGAAGCCCGATCTCTATCGCGAACGCTGAAAACCTTTCTAAAAAAAGGGGACGAGCTTCGCGAGTTTATCGTGGATGACTATCTGATACTGTATTTGGACAGAAACCGGCAAGTGATTTTTCTATCCATCAAACACCACCGTCAGCTCTCCTTCGACCTGCGGCGATTCTGGTAGTCCCGATCACCCGCCCCCGCGCCGGTCGAGCATCGCCATCATTGGAGTGAAAGTGATTATCTTTATTCTCAGAGGGTTTCGGCGTATAGGCCGTGGATCGCCTGTCCGTCGTTTTATCGGGCGGCCCTGCGTGGCCGCCCAGTTTGCCTTGAATGGAAGATGTCAGGGTTGACAAATACGCCAAAGATCGGCAGGAGCATTCTCTTCGTAATGCCATTGAAGCACTTCCCCAGTGGCCGGCAGGCTACTTTTGACAATCGAGTTGCATGGGCGCGAGGATACATGGGTAAAGCGGGTCTTTTCGAAT